>JAZRNH010000014.1:0-22429 GCA_045648025.1 Clostridia bacterium | reverse complement strand
CATAGGTGGTTGGTTTTTTAAAATCAAGATGCAATCCAATCACTGGTGAAAAAATCTCTTCTCTTTCCATTCTTTCATAGCTATAACCAATCTTTTCCATAAAATCAGTTCTGGCCTCTTCCATAAACCTTGCATAGTTTGAATGGTGAGTAATTTGCATTTTGTCAGTTTCATAATATTGCACTTTGTGAATATATTCTGCAATCATAAAAAACTCTCCTATTTTATCTTTATAAGATAATTTTAACATAAAGAAAAATTTTTGTATATTTTTTTTATCAATTAAAATCAGTTGATTATTTATTTTTAAAAAAGTAAAATTAACTTAAATTTAACTTAGGAGAAATTTTTATGAAAACATTTTTAAAATGGTTCGCAATGCCACTTTTGATTGCGGTTATTGCCTCAGCACTTTATTTGGTTGATGCTGCAATTGGTGGAATTTTTGTTGAAGGTGGCTCTTTTATGTGGGTTGGCTTTGCAATTTGGACAATTTTTTATGGAGCTTCTGTTAAAGACAGAATCAAGGGCTTAATTGGAGTTGTGATTGGCTATGTTTCAGCAATGGTTATGATGGCAATCACCAATTCATTCACTTTGAATCTTGGAACCATCAGCATCAGCTGTTTGCTTGGTGTATTTTTGATTAACGGAGCTGTTATGATGCTTGACAAAACAGAAAAAGTTTGGCTCAATTCAATCACAGGTGTTTTTGCTGGAATCTTTTTAACATTTAGTGGTTTTGGTGTTTCACTTTCACCACTTTCATCAGTTTCAACAGCATTCACTGGTCTTGGAATTTTGATGGTTTATGCAGCTCTTGGAATGCTTTGTGGATTCTTTTCAATTTATGGCGGAGCAAAAATCAAAACTGCCCTTGCCTCTCAACCAGAAACTCCAAAAACTGAAAAATAATCAAACATAAAAGGAAGTCAAAACCGACTTCCTTTTAATTCTGGTGGAGCAAGTGATATCTAAATTGAACTCTTGCAATTTTTATTTTTGTGTGTATAATATTTGGTAGAACTGGGCGAAAAGGACTTCGTGTCTGTGTTACTGCTTAGTTCTATAATTGTGCCTTATTGTGGCATCAAATTAAAAGACTTGTGGTCGAACTTCGTGTTCTAGTGGCACAAGTCTTTTTTATTTGCATAAAAAGCAAGTCATTACAACTTGCTTTAATTATTTGTTTTTTAAAGATTTCATTATATAATACATATCTAAAAGTGTCTTTATATCCATACTTGGACATTCATATTCTTTATAATCTGGAAATTCTTTTGATATAATTTCAACTTCATCTTCTGTTAAATATTCCCACCATTTTTGTTCCATATTTTAATTCTCCCAATACATGTTAGTTAATCATATAATAAACAACTTAATAATTTTTATCAACAAAAAAGGAAGTCAAATTTGACTTCCTTTTTTGAGTGGTGGAGGTGGAGGGACTTGAACCCTCGTCCAAAAAGCGAACGGTTACCCCTTCTACGAGTGGTAGTTTATTTTAAAATCTCATTTTAAACTTTAAACAAACAAAATCATTTAAAACCAGCTTATTAAATCTCGAACAATTTTGCATAAGCATCAAAACCATTCACCTCACCTGTGTTGACAACAAATTAATAATGGTGAGAATCATTAATTTGCCGTGCTGCGATTAAATTAAGCAGCGATTGCTACATCAGTAGCAACAGAATAATTATCTGCGATTATTTTTTTCTCAATTTTATTGTGGATTGAGCCCACACACTCGCTTATAAATAACAATTCTTGCTTCCTGTCGAAACCAAAACACCCCCAAGTGTTTTTTGCAGATATATTTTTTTGAAAATTTTAACTATCTAACTTTGATTTGCCTTTCTGCATATCGTTTGAGATCGGCTTTCATTTTGTCATCTTTTTTGTTATAAAGTTTTTTACCTTTTGCAAGAGCAATTTCAACTTTAACTTTGTCACCCACAAAATACATTTTTGTTGGAACAATTGTGTAACCCTGCTCTTTTATTTTTCTTTCTAACTTCAAGATTTCAGACTTATTTAAAAGCAACTTTCTGTTTCTTTTTGGGTCTGGTGCAAAACTGCCAGTTTTTTCAAAATTTGAAATAAAACAGTTCAAAAGCCAAACTTCGCCGCCCTTAACCACAACATAACTATCTTTAAGGTTTGCATGACCGGCTCTTATTGACTTAACTTCTGAGCCAACCAAAACAATGCCCGCTTCAAAAGCTTGCTCTAAAAAATAATTATGTCTTGCTTGTCTGTTTTCTGTCAAAATTTTCATATATACATTATAACACAACACCACCATTTTATCAATAGTTTAAAACAACAAAATATTTTTAAATTCAAAACACAAATTTCCGTCATATATTGACATTTTGAGCAAAATTTGTTATGATATAATTACAAATTTGAGGAGGTTTTATGGCAAGATTAAACTACCCTACCATTGTTGAATCTAGTAAAATTTTTATAACCCCAAAACGATTAAATTATTCTGCTGATGACCTTAAAATTCTTCTTGCAAATCATTGTCAAGAAGCAGCTGAAACAAACTCTATCAAACTTTTGAATATTTGTTTTTTAAACAATGAAGACACAACTGCAAACAGTCAAAATGTGGTTTTAAAAATTTTGCTTCCAATATTTCCAGAATATTATGAAATCGAAAAGTCGATTTATCGATTTGTTGACAGAATGAATATGGAAAGAGATTTTCTTTTAAGAAATGTAAACATTGGTCAATTTTTAAACTTTGAAAATGGAAATTTTGAAAAATATAATTCATTTTTTGACTATCCAGAATTGTTGGTTGCACATTTAATTGCACCATCAGAAGAAACATTTCAAAAATTAAAAACCTCTGCATTTAATATGCGAAAACTCACTGAGTGGCATTTTCCATCAGACAGCACTGTTATCGAAAATTATATCAAAACAGGATCAACTGAATCTGAGTCAATTTTAAAAATGATGAAAACTTACCTTATTAATTGTGAGGGCAAAAAACCTGTTGAAAATCCAACAATAAAGGCAAATAAAGATGACAATCAAGCTGAAAGATTGTTATACTACCTATTAGAAAAGCTTTCACAAAAATATATGTGGGCAAACGAAATGCTTGATGAAAAATCTGTTGCTGCAATTAAAAAACTCAAACTTATGGACTATGCAAACAAAGGTCCAATTGAAAAAAGATTATTTGAAAGCGGAAAACAATTAAGCAGTGCATTTGAAGTTATAACAAACCTTGCAGAAGTTTGTGATTATGCTTTGCAAAAGAAATTTGGAGATGAATAATCTCTGCCCCACCCATAAACTTAAACCATTAAGGAGAATATAAATATGGAAGATTATCAAATCAATAATGCAACTAGAAGAAGCCAAGGCGGAAGAAAATATCTTGAATTTAAAACAACTTTCCACAATTCACAAGCAAAAAAAGGTGATGATGAATTTTGGTCTGAAGGTTTTTCTGAATCTCATGTAAAAGAAATTATTGACACTTGCAACAAAACAGGTATGCCTGCAGAAGTTGAAATTAAATTAAAAACCAAAACAAATGAAGTTCTCACAACCTATAAATTTACAGTTCTTCCAACCCTTATGACTCACAATATGACAAGTTATCAAAACTCAACAATGATGTCATATTACTCTTCTCCAGAGCTTATCAGAAAACAAACTCTTTTAGAAGCAAAGAAAGACAAAAAAGGTTTTGATTCACTTGTTAAAGAACATGAAGAAATGCTTAAAGAATATGTTAGAATTGAACTTGTTGACTTATATTTCAGACTTTTAAGAGGCAACACCGTGCCATATTCAACACTTGAATATATCAAAAACCTTTCAATTGTAAGAGAAAAATATGATCTTGAACAATTTGAACTTGAAGATATTCAAACCATCAAACTTTCAGAAACTGATGACAAAAAACCTTTCGAAACACTTTTATATGACTTTGCAAAAACTTATGCAACAGCAATGAAAAATGAAAAGAAACTTGCAATTGTTTATGGTTATTACACCAATTTTGTTGGTCTTGAAAAACCACAAACAGAAGCAGAAATCGAAGCTTATGCAAAAAAACTTGCTGCACTTTCTGATTTTAGAAAGAAAAATGAAAGAGCTTATGGCTTTATGGACGAATATAAAAAGAAGAAAGAAAGACCATATCTTAGATCAGAATCATTGATTCCTATTGGCAATGGTGAAGACCCAAGTGGCTATCAACCAAGTTAATTTTAAAACAAAAAAGCAGGAAATTTCCTGCTTTTTTTATTTTCATTTTTTTACAATTTTATCTTCTTCCACGACCACGGCCGCCTCTTGAGTCTCTGCCGCCTCTTGAATTTCTTCCCTCTCTTGAATGACCACTGTTTCTTTCGTTTCTATGTCCATCATCACGGTCATGTCCAAAGTTTTTGAATTCATCTTCACTTACTTCTCTATGAAAATCTGCAAGTTCAAAATCAATTCTTCTTAAAACCACATCTGTTGAAACAACTCTAATTTTAATCTTATCTCCAATTCTATAAGTTTTTCCAAGACCACTAAGTTTGTAATGTGACTCATCAAACTCATAGCGACCTTGTGGAAGTCTTAAAACTGAAACAAAACCTTCAATTGTGTTTTCAAGTTCAACAAAGAAACCATTTTGAATAACACCAGAAATGATTCCGTCATAAACCTCACCGATTTTTGTTTGCATATATTCAGTCATCTTTTGAGCATCAACGGTTCTTTCAGCTTCTTCTGCTTGTCTTTCCATTGTGCTAGACCTTTCAGCAGATTGTGCAGCAAATTCTTCAAAAAATTCAAATTTCTTTTTGTCAAATCTGCCTTCTAAAATTTCGGTCATAATTCTGTGAATTGTAAGGTCTGGATATCTTCTAATTGGCGAAGTAAAGTGACAATAATCACGGAGTGCCAAGCCAAAGTGACCCAAATTTTCGGTTTCATATCTAGCCTTTTGCATACTTCTAAGCATAACCTTTGAAACCGCAGTTGAATAATCTTGACCTTTTGTAAGTCTTAAAAGAGTTTGGAAATCTTTTGGACTTGGTTCACTGCCAGAAGGTTGAAATTTAAGACCCAAACTTGCAGCAAATGCTTTAAATTTTGAAACTCTTTCAGTTGTTGGAGTTTCATGCACACGATAAACAAATGGAACTTTCATTTTGTGGAAGTGATTTGCCACAACTTCATTTGTAAGCACCATAAATTGTTCAATAACCCTATCAGAAATATCTCTTGGTTTTCTGATAATGTCTTTAACAGTACCGTCTTCGTTCAAATGAATTTCTGGTGCTGGAATATCAAAATCAAGTTGACCTGCATTATCTCTTCTTGAAATCAAAATTTTAGCAAGTTCTGCCATCAAAAAGAGCATTGGAACAATTTCTTTATATTCAGCAGAAAGTTTTTTGTCTCCATTTAAAATTTTGGTAACTTTTGTATAAGTCATTCTATAACTTGATTTCATAATACCTTTATGAATCTCATAGTCAAGAACCTTTCCCTTATGGTCAAGAAGCATTTCAACAGCCATAGTAAATCTGTCTTCATTTGGGTTAAGTGAACAGATTCCATTTGAAAGTGAAACTGGAAGCATTGGCAAAACATGATCTGGAAAATAAACAGAAGTTGCTCTTTTGAAAGCTTCTTGGTCAATTTTTGAACCTTGTCTAACATAGTGTGAAACATCGGCAATATAGACTCCAAGTTTATAGTTTTCACCTTGCTTTTCAAGAGAAATAGCATCGTCAAAGTCTCTAGCATCTTCACCGTCAATAGTGATTACAAGCCTGTCACGATAATCTTTTCTGCCTTCTTGATTTTCTTTTTCAATTGGAATGCTAACCTTTTCAGCTTCTTCAACAACATCTTCTGGAAACTCTTCAAAAAGGTTAAATGACCTGATTATTGAAAGTGTGGTAACCCTAACATCATTTGGGTCTCCCAAAATTTCAATAACTCTTCCCCTAGCCATTTTGATATTTGATGGATAATCAAGAATGTCAACAACAACTTTTGTGTTGTTTTCTGCACCATTAATATCTTCTGAAGAAATAAACACTGAGTCTGTAAATCTTCTGTCATCAGGAACAACAGTTGCAATACCTCTGTCGTTTATAGACATAATTCCCACAACAGTTTTGAATCCTCTTTCAACAATTTGAACAACTCTGCCCTCTTGTTTTCCATTTGCAACAAGTGGAAGATTTCTTTTGTATTTTCTATCTCTTCCAGAAATGCCAATTTCAATCATAACAATATCGCCATGACAAGCACCGTTTAAGTTTGCCTCTGCCACAAAAATATCTTTATCTTTTTCACCAGTAAAAGGTCTAGCAAAAGCATAATCTTTGCTAGTGCCTAAAATTGTGCATTTAATTGTTTGAACTTTGCTAATCAAAACATAGTCGCCATTTTTGAGTCTGCCAAGTTTTTCTTGTTTAACCAATGTATTCAATGTGTCAGCAAGTGTTCTTTTGTCAAAACCATAGTTAAGACCAGTAAATTTTGCAACATCATTTATGCTAAATTTCTTTCTATTCATTAGCAAAATTTTGCTATATATTGTTTCAATAAAATTCATAATAACCTACCTTTACATTTTCATTATAATCAAAGCCGCTCAAAAATACAAATAAATTCAGGTTTTAAACCAAGAGATATTCCGCCAAATTATCATCAAAAATGTAATCTAAAATTTTATTATAAAAAACCAATAAATCATTTTTTTCAAAACCATTAAGTTCTGCAACAAACTCATTTGAAACTGGCTTTCCATTTTTCATTATTGAATATATTTTTATACTAAATTTTCCCTCAATAAATTCTGCAGAAAAATAAAAAATTGAACTAGTTTTTAAAATATATTCACCTGGATCATCAAATGCAATTCTATATTCTGAGTAGGTTGTTTTATAATCTTCACCAGGCAAAAGAGCTTCTGTTATGGCGGCAAAAAATGCTGAGATAAAATTATAATCCATTAAAAATCGTGGTTTGAAAAATAAATCTGTTTTTCTTAATTTTTCATCTATCTTGTCAAATAAGCCTAATTTTAATAATTTTTTTACATTTTTGAGATTAAATTTAGAATATTTATTTTTAAAAAAAGTTGACCTTAAAATATTTTTTTGTTTAAAAATAATTAATGGTTTTGTAAATTCATAATCATAATTTTGTCCAATATGAATAAGTGCCTGTGAAAATTTTGGATCAGGAAAATCTTTAAGTTCATATTTTAAATTGCCATGATCAATGTTGTAATAAAGTTTTATGCTATCAAAAACAATGTCTTCATTTCGACTGAGTGGAACATAATAATCAAACATTTTTGCCATTTCATCTTTTGAAATTTTAATGGTATATTCATCATATTTCATCTTATAAACTTTGCCGTTTTGAATTTCATATTCACAAGGCTTTCCAATCACCTGTTCTTCTGAACCAATAAAACCATCTCTAACATAACCCTTACTTGCAATCTTTCTTTGAATCTTTCCATCTTTCAAAATTTTAAAATTGCCAAGAGTGTCACTTGCCCAAAAATAATATGCAGGAAATTCTTTATATTTCTTTTGCAAAACATCAAACGGATTATCAGCAATATGATTTGAAAATACAAGTGTTCCCACCCCTTTCTTTTCAAAGCATATTGTCAAATATCTATATTTTATATATTCCAAAAATTTGTCATCAGAAAAGTTTTCTGTTGAAATTTTAAGTTCTTTATATTTCTTGCCAAGACTTATGTTTGTTTCATTTAAAAACATACATTGATATTCATCTTTAAATAAATTATTTATCTTCATATTTTCACCTGCTACGAAAATTATACAAAACAAAAAAAATGTATGTCAAACAACTTTTTCTTTAAAATCATAAAATGTAATATATTAAAAAAACTATTGACAAGATTTAGTTATAGTTGTATAATCAAAATGTAGTTTAAATCGGTAGGTAAGGCTACCACAGGGATACGGGTTGCTGCCGCACTCAAAAGGAGACTTTTGTTTGCAGGTTAACAAATTTCCTCGACAACACAAGGGGAAATTTAATGCAATGCCACTGCCCTGCGGAGCTAAAGCTTGAACGGGAAACCAAAAGTCGTATTGCTTTAATTAGTCCCGTGTTTTATTTCACGGGGCTTTTTTTAGGAGAAAATTATGTTAAACAATAGAATTGAAGAACTTTTCAAAGAGGAAAAATTTGACGAACTTTCTGAAATGGTTGAAAAAATCAACACCAAAGATTTGGTTCTTGCACTTTCAAAGTTAGATAAGGACTTGCTTGTGCAAATTTTACCTGCCCTTCCAGAAGAGGTGTCAGCAAGAGTGTTTGTTAAATTCAAACCAGAAATTCAACACTATTTAATTGAAAATATCAGTGACTTTAAATTTAAAGAAATTTCTGAAGAACTTTTAGAATCTGATATTGAAAATGATGTTAACCAAAAAGTCTTAAATGAACTTCTTTTAAAAGCTGAAGCCGACACAAGACACGAAAAACTTCTTGAAATTATTGATTCAATAACCAACAAAAAGTTTTCTTCACTTAAACCACTTTTGACAGAAATGAAACCAGCAGATATTGCTGAACTTATCAACGATACAGACAAAGAAAATGTTATTGTTATTTTCAGACTTCTTCCAAAAGATCTTGCCAGTGAAGTTTTTATTGAAATGAATATCGACCGTCAAAAGATGCTTATCAACTCTTTCACTGACTCAGAATTTTCAAACATCATTAATGACCTTTTTGTCGATGATACAATTGACCTTATTGAAGAAATGCCTTCAAATGTCGTTATCAGAATTTTAAAACTTTCAAATCCGGAAACAAGAGCAACCATCAACAAACTTTTGGGATTCCCTAAAGACAGTGCTGGAAGCATTATGACAACAGAGTTCATCACTCTTAGAACAAAAATGACTGCTTCTGAAGCTCTTAAAAAGATGCGAAAACAAGCAATTGATAAAGAAACCATCTATACCTGTTATGTAACAGACGACAAAAAAAGGCTTCTTGGAACTGTTTCTGCAAAAGATATCATTCTTCATAATCCAACTGACAAAATCGGTGATTTTATGCAAGAAAATGTCATTTCTGCACACACCAGCACCGACAAAGAAGAAGTTTCTAATATGCTCACAAAATATGACCTTTTGGCAGTTCCTATTGTTGATAGCGAAAACCGAATCACTGGTATTGTAACCATTGACGATGCTATCGATGTCATTCAAGAAGAAAGTCAAGAGGATATCAGCAAAATGGCCGGTATCGCACCAACCACAAAGCCATATCTTCAAACAAATGTGTTTGCAATATTCAAAAACCGTTTACCATGGCTCTTAATTTTGCTTATTTCTGCCACATTTACCGGCATAATTATCAATGTTTATGAAGGCACATTAAACAGCCTCTCTCCTCTTCTTTTTGCCTGTGTTCCAATGCTTATGGGAACTGGCGGAAACTCTGGAAGCCAGGCTTCAGTAACCATAATTCAGTCACTTGCAACTGGCGAAGTTGAACTGAAAGATGTGCTAAAAGTTATTTGGAAAGAAATTAGAGTTGCTGTTATTATTGCTTTGGTTTTAGCCGTTTCTTGTTTTGCAAAATTAATGCTTATTGATAACTTGATTTTCGGCTATGATTACACTGTTAAAATCTCTTTTGTTGTGTCATTATCCTTATTTGCAACCATTTGCATTGCAAAGCTTGTAGGTGCACTTTTGCCGCTATTTGCTAAAAAAATTCACCTTGACCCTGCTGTTGTTGCAAACCCATTTATCACAACAATTGTCGATGTTATTTCACTTTTAATTTTCTGCTTATTCTCAATAACATTGCTTTAATTTTAATTTAATAAACAAAAAAAATAGGAAGATTTCTCTTCCTATTTTTATTTTGATTTTTTGATTTATTATCTATTGTTAATAGCATCAATTGGTTTCTTTCTTGAAATCTTAAATGTTGGTAAGAAACTTGCAAGGAATGCCGCAGCAACAGAAATTGCTAAAATAAGCACAACTTGTCTGATTCCCACATTCAAAAGAACGATTTCCATATTCATTCCAGAAAGAACTGCTGAATTGATGAAGTAACAACCAACAACAGTTGCAATTGCTGCAAGAACAAAGTTAATCATTGCAATAACCATACTTTCATTGAAGAAGATTCCAAAGATGTCACTTCCCCTTGCACCAAGAGCTCTAAGAACACCAATTTCTCTCTTTTTGTAAGAAATTGAGGTTGAAATAAAGTTCATAAGCATAAGTGATGCAAATACTGCAAATCCAATAGCAATATAGAAGAATACATTGGTCATCATATCCAAAATATCTTCAAGCATTTCAAGCATACCGGTTGCAGAGTTTTGAATTGTGAATCTGATTCCAGAATCATCAAAAATTTCACATCTGTTGATAAATGCTTTATCAGCTTCTTTGTCACCAGTGAGTGTTGCAAGTAAGAATGAATAACCTGTGTATGATGGTTTTACAAATTCATCAAATGTTTTTGTTGATGTCAAAATATTGCCATAATTTTTCAATGTTCCAACAATAGTAAACTCTTTGATAACTTTATCTGAGTTATTGTTAGAAACAAATGAAACAACCAAACCTTCTTTAATTTTTGCTTGATAATCATCATAATAGTCATCTAAGCTATCTTTTGAAACCAAAATTTGGTTATCAGCAAGTCCATCAGCAAGAAGTGTAGCCATATCACCATTATAGAAATCTACATATTCTGAAAGATCAAATGTTGATTCATCATATACTGGGAATGGATCAACACTATAATTACCACCTCCTATTGATTCAAGCATTGGATAACCATAATCGTTTTTAATGTCATTATTGTCAATCTTTCCATCTTCATTTTGGTCTTTATATCTAGCAAGTAATTCTTCTTGTGTATATAATCTGTTAGCTGAATAATTCCACCAACCAGAACTGTTGTTTCTGATATAATTATCTCTTGCTTCTTCCTTTAATCTTCCAATGGTTTTATAATATTCTAAACCATTTGTCCAAATTCTGCCAACATCATTTGGAAGTTCAAGAACATATTCAAAATTTCCACCATTTTCAACCAATTTATTATATTGTGATTCGCAAACATAAGTGAGTTTTGCAAAACTGCAGTTGAAAACTTCTCTATATTGCCATTGATTTTGAACTAATTCATCTTCTTCCATTTGTTCATATTTTGACCAATCGGTTTTGTCATCAACGACACCAACAACTTTTACATAACTATATTCACCACTGCCATTATATTCATACAATCTAATCCACAATGTTCCATTTTCAGACATTTCTTCAGTAACTTTACCTTCTGTAACATCTTTTGAAGCTGTGATTAAGTTGTTAAATAAGAATCTTGAAATTGCAACTTCTTTATCATTGTCAGGAAGTCTTCCTTTAATAGAGAAGCCCATTGATTCAAGTTCAGGTTTTGTATAGTAAACATATCCTGCAACATCGTAAGTTTTAAGTGGGTTATTTGTTTCTTTAAGTGAAATTTCTGAATGATCTTCTTCGCTCTTCACTACTCTAATGCTACTTCCACTATTGCTTGAAACAGCACCTTTGATTTTGTGATTTGGAAATTCTTTTTGAAGAGCCGCAAGGTCTGTTGCAAGAGTTGAGGTTTGTGATGACCAACCATCTCTTTGTTCAGTTTTCATCATAACAATATTCTTTTGATTTGTCATTTCAATTGCTTGATAAACAGAATCTGCTCTGTTCCAGCAAGAGAATGCATCAACAATACCAAACACAGTGAATGCAACAAATGACAACAAGATTGTGAAAATAAGTTTTCCAACTTTATTTTTCAAGGCACTTGCACCCATTTTAAATGAGTCTGCAAATTTGAGTCTTGATTTAATAAGTTTTAAACTATTTGGATTGTATTGTTTTTGTTTAATGTCTTCTGCTTCGGTTTTAAGAAAAGCTTCCTTATTACCGTCATCATTAATTTTTGCACCTTCTTTGAGTTTGTTATTTGCAGCTTTATCAAATGAAATAAAGGTGTCACTCTTTTGAGAGTTGTCGGTAATAATTTTAACAATAGCCTTCATATCTCTTTCAGAAACTTCTTGTCCCTTTTTGATATAAACAATGCTATCATCAATAATTTTGATACCTGAAGCGGTTTCTTGAGCTTCAATTTCTTTTTTAGTTACATCGTGAAGAATTTTTCCATCTTTAAGTTCAATCATTCTATCACCATAAATTTCAGCAAATTCTCTATCGTGTGAAACAATAATAACAAGTTTTGTTTTTGAAAGTTCTTTCAATGTATCCATAACTTGTTTACCAGTGTTTGAGTCAAGAGCACCAGTAGGTTCATCCGCCATAATGATTTCTGGGTTTTTAACAAGAGCTCTGGCAATAGCAACTCTTTGTTTTTGACCACCAGAAAGTTGGTTTGGTTTTCTCTTTGCATATTGAGTCATTTCAACTTGCTCTAAGAGTCTGTTAATTTCAGTTTTGTCTGGATGTTTGCCTTGAAGTTCAAGAGCAAGTGCCAAGTTTTTATAAACTGAAAAGTTTTCCAAAATGTTATATTCTTGGAAAATGAAACCTATAAATGTGTTTCTATAACTATCAAAGTCACTTTGTGAGAAATCTTTTGAAGATTTGCCTTTGATGATAATTTCACCACTATCAAAAGTGTCAAGACCACCAATTGCATTCAAGAGTGTTGATTTACCTGAACCAGATTTACCAAGCAAGAACACAAGTCCAGTTTCTGGAAAATCAATAGAAACATTGTTGAGTGCAACAACGGTGTCAGCTTTTTTTGTTTTATAGGTTTTAACTAAATTTCTAACACTTAACATATTTTTCTTCCTTTAATTTATTTATTCAAGTATATGTTTGACAATAACTTAAATATGTAATTCTATGATACTCTTATTGTTTTTGCAGTGTCAAGTAATTGCCCAATTTTGGTATAACTTTTAATTATGAAACCCATCAAAAAAACAGCCTAAATTTAGGCTGTTTCTGTGGTTTTATCACTAATTTCTTCAAGAAATTCTGTATGAGATTTTGCAAACACTTCATTTAAATAATCTTGTCTTTCTCTTAAAAAGAGTCTAACATAGTCAAATTGTGAATCATATTGATATTCACCAGTTTTGCCTCTCCACATTTTTGCATCAATCAAAGCAACTTCATCAATCATTTCTTTAACATGTTCCAAATAATCAATAAGTTCTAAAATTGATTCTTGATTTCTAAGATATCTATCTTGAACCAAATTATAGAAATTTTCATTTTGTATAAGCTTATTATAAATGATTGAATTTTTGGCAATATAAATACTTTCTGCTGCTTCAATATAAGACTTTTCATAAGGAATTTGCCAATCTGTTGCCATTGAATAGTCATAATCCCAAATTGGTCCAAATTTCATTTTTCCATCAGCTTCTTTGTGGAAATAAATACTCTTCCACATTGAATCTGGATTAAGCATAATTTCAGTCACAAGATAATAATGTGCAGCAGATTCAATATCTACCAAATCTTCAAATGAAACAGGGTCTTCTCTGAAACTAACGGTTGTGGTTTTACCTGTTGAAAGAGTCTCAAATACTGCCGCAAGGTATTCTTTTATATAATCAAAAACCTTGTCCTCTGATTCGGTTCTTCCCCTTTCATCTGCTTCTGGATATTTTATTTCTACAGGATAATATCCATCAACATAAAAGTTGTCAATGCCAGTAACACCCTCTTTATAGGCATTTAAATCCATTTCAACCAAGAACGGAAATTCCGTTTGCGAAGTTGGGTCAATATTTTTTTCTTTAACATCAGTTCTACCTGAATTTTCATCCATTTGCTCACAAAGAAGATAAATTCCCTTAAATTCATCATTAATCACAACTGCAACATGGTATCCTGTTGGAGAGAAAAATTCATCTTCATCGTCCATAATATTTGCAATGTTAAATGCAGTGTAATTTCTTATATATGATTGATCATAAAAATCTGCAAGAAGAACCCAGCTTTTGTTTGCTTTGAGTCCAAAAAATGATTGTTTTTCATCAAACTTAATTCTATAAGGTTTCTTTTTTGCCATCATGGTTGAGTTTCCACGAAGTCTGATTCCAACCGAACCTTCATCACCATAGTTTTCAGTCATAGGAACAATAAAGTTTGTTGAAGGAAATCTTGAATCTCTGAAGACAAATGAACAATTCACATAATCTTCTTTGCTTCTTGGAACTTCATTGTTTTCAGTGCTGATTTCAATGTATGGAATATCTAAAGAATGCTCTATCATCTTAAAAAATTCCGCTTTTGAAATCTTTGCTGTTGCAACAGTAAAGTGTGAAAAACTCATTATTATTGAATACCCTGCAAGAAAAACTGATATGAGCATTGTCACTGCAATTTTTACGGCTGATTTTATTGAAATTCGGTCAATTTTGCCCTCTTCTTCGGCTGTTTGTTCTTTGTTTTGAGACGATTTCATCAAATAAACTATTAACACAAAATTGAATAAAATTAAACTTAAACCATTAAATCCAATAAGAATATATTCAAATGCAATTGGAGTGTGTGAATATGCTGCAAAATAAACAAATAAATTTGTTACTGTGTGAACAATTGCAGCTATAAGCATAATAACTGTTATTGAGTTCTTTTCTTCAACGACATTTGTAAGTGTTTTTGAAAGTAAAACAGCAAGTGAAATACCTGTGATTACTGCCAAAATAATGCCAAAAAATCCGTTAAAACCGAAGATTTTCGTGCTTGAAAAAGTGAGTGAAAGTGCTATTGCAAAGCCAACCGCAATAATCAAATCTTTAACTGTGAACTTTTTGAACAAAACAGCAGCCACTGCATAAAAAATTGCTGAACTTGTCATAAGCATAACAACTGAAAGCCAAGAAATTTCAAAAAATAAGTTTGAAATAACAACAACTGCGAGTCCTATTCCAACAAAATAAGCAAACGGTTTATTTTGAATTGTTTTTGAACTTGCAATAAAAATTATATTTGTTGCTGCAACTAAAACAACAGCCAAATCCATTGAATAAATAATCCAATTTTCTCTAAAAATTGCAAAGCAAGTAGTTGCCGCTGCAATAACCGCGGCGATAACTAAATTTATAATAAACATTGTCTTCTTCATATAATCACCTTAATAATATACTCAGTGTAACACAAAAAGATATGTGGTGCAATTAAAAATAAAAAAAATGCACAAAAAAAGCAACTTGAAATTCAAGTTGCTTTTATAAAATTAAATTAATTCAACAAGTGCCATTTGAGCATTGTCACCACGACGAACAGAAGTTTTGATAACTCTGGTGTAACCGCCCTTGCGATCCTTTTCTTTTGCTCTTTCAGCATATTTTGGAGCAAGGTCGTCGAAGATTTTTTCAACTAAAGGCATTTCAATACCTTGTGTTCTAGCTTCAAAATCAGCGAGTTTTTCACCTTTCTTTCTTTGTTCTTGTCTGTTTTGAACCAATGCAATAATCTTTCTTCTAGCAGCAAGTTTCTTAACACCATCTTTAGAAACTGTAACTTTTTTCTCTTTTCCATTGTTGTCAAGAGTAACTTTTTCAGTTGTTACAACATCTTCGTATGTATTAACAGCAAGAGTAATGATTTGTTCAGCAAGTCTTGCAGCAGATTTTGCTCTATCGAAAGTTGTTTCAATATGGCCATACCACAAAAGGTCAGTTGCAAGGTTTGACACCATTGCAAGTCTTTGATCAGTTGGTTTTCCTAATTTTCTTGTGTCCATATTATTTCTCCTTAATCTTCATTAGTCTTAAGACCGAGTCCAAGACTTTCAAGTTTATGAATAACTTCATCAAGTGATTTTCTTCCAAGATTTTTAACTTTAAGCATATCATCTTCAGTTTTCTTGATTAAATCTTCAACGGTATTAATACCAGCTCTCTTTAAGCAGTTGTAAGAACGAACAGAAAGGTCCATATCTTCAACACTCATAACTAAGAGTTTGTGAACTTTATCTTCTTCACGGCTAACTAAGATTGATGTGTTTGCCATATTTTCAACAAGTTCAATGAAAAGCTCATTATATTCGTTCATAAGTTTAGCAGATAAGCTAACAACTTCTTTTGCTGAAACAGTTCCGTTTGTTGTAACTTCAAGTGTAAGTTTGTCAAAGTCTGTGTTTTGACCAACACGGGTGTTTTCAACAACATAACTAGCTCTTCTAACAGGGGTATAGATACTGTCAATTGCAATGTATCCAATTGGAAGGCTCATATCCTTGTTTTTATCAGCAGGAACATATCCCCTGCCTTGACCAACCATAATTTCCATATCTAACTTGCCATCAGCTTCAAGAGTGCAGATGTACATGTTTTTATTCATAACATGAACTTCGTCATCTTCTTCGATGTCAGCAGCGGTAACAACTTTTGGTCCTTCTGCCTTAAGTTTTAAGGTCTTTTTAAAGTTTTTGTCATCACTATCGATTTTTACTGCAAGTCCTTTCATATTTAAAACAACTTCAGTAACATCTTCTTTAGCACCTTTAAGTGCCATAAATTCGTGATCAACACCAGCTATTCTAATATTAGTAACAGCTGAACCAGGAAGACTTGAAAGAAGGATTCTTCTAAGAGCATTACCAATAGTAACACCAAATCCTTTTTCTAATGGTTCAACAACAAATCTTGCATAAGAACCACCCTTTTCTTCAACAAATTCAATCCTTGGCTTTTCGATTTCTAACATATTAGCTCCCCCAATTTATTTATTATTTAGAATAAAATTCAATGATAAGGTTTTCAGCGATTGTCAAGTCAATATCTTCTCTTGCTGGAAGTGCATTAACTTTACCAGTAAGTTTAGATGGTTCAAATTCAAGCCACTTTGGAACAATAACTCTTGCTTCTTTGATTGAAGCGAAAAGTGGGCTCTTTGCACTCTTTTCTTTAACAGAAATTACATCACCAACTTTAACTTGGTATGATGGAATGTTAACCATTTTTCCGTTAACTAAGATGTGAGTGTGGTTAACGATTTGACGAGCTTGATCACGACTAGCACCAAGTCCAAGTCTGTAACAAACATTGTCAAGTCTTCTTTCAAGTAAACTGAGCATTGTTTCACCAGTTTTACCTTTTTGTCTAGCAGCTTCTTCGTAGTAGCCTCTAAATTGTTTTTCTAATAAACCATATGCTCTTTTAACTTTTTGTTTTTCACGAAGTTGAATAGCATATTCACTAGCTTTCTTTCTTGTTGTTGGATGCACACCAGGAACACCTGCTCGTCTATCCAAAGCACATTTTTTAGAAGTACATCTTTCACCTTTAAGGAAAAGCTTTGTACCTTCTCTTCTGCAAAGTCTGCAGTCTGCATTAATATATTTTGCCATTGTTTTCTCCTTAGGTTAAATTCTTCTTGGTTTTGGTGGACGGCATCCATTGTGTGGGATTGGAGATACATCTCTGATCATTGTAACTTCAAGATCAGCAGCTGCAAGACTTCTTACAGCAGATTCTCTACCATTGCCAGGTCCTTTAACGAATACTTCGACTGATTTAAGACCATATTCTTTTGCGATTTTAGCAGCTTTTTCAGCAGCTTGACCAGCTGCGAAAGGTGTGCTTTTCTTGCTACCTTTATATCCAAGAGCACCTGCTGAACAAGCAGCGAGTGCATTTCCTGCAGCATCAGTAACAGTTACAATAGTGTTGTTAAAAGAAGATTGAATATAAACTCTACCTTTATCAACATTAGTAGTAATTTTTTTCTTTCTAGATGTTGCAGCTTTTTTAACTTTCTTTTCTGCCATTTTTCTTTCTTCTCCTTAACTATTTCTTACCTTTTGCTGGCATTTGTTTTGTTTTCTTGGTGCCAACTTTCTTAGGTCCTTTTCTTGTTCTTGCATTTGATTTTGTGTTTTGACCACGAACAGGAAGACCTGCTTTGTGTCTAAGTCCACGATAGCTCTTAATTTCTTGGAGAGCTTTAATGTTCATATTAACAACTCTTCTAAGTTCACCTTCAGTTGTTAAGTTCTTATCCATGTATTCACGGATTTTACCGATTTGTTCTTCTGTCAAATCTTTAACTCTTGTATCTGGATCAATTCCAGTATCTTTTAAAACTTTGTTAGAGGTAACTCTGCCAATACCATAAATATATGTAAGGCCGATTTCAACTCTCTTCTCATTTGGTAAATCTACACCACCAATACGTGCCATTTTATCCTCCACAGATATAATTAATTTGTTTTAAAATAAATTTTTTGAGGCAACTGCCTCCAATATAACACTTGTTTAGAAAGGATTTCTCCCTGCCGCTTCTAAACCGTGTTCAAATTAGTTTTGTATATGAAAGATAATGTTTGGCAAGTGGAATGTCTTGTTTCCCCAAGCATCATCTTCCATAAACAAAACCAAAGAGAAAACTAACCCTGAACTTGTTTATGTTTAGGATTTTTGCTACAAATGACTCTAACTTTACCGTCTCTCTTAATAACTTTGCAACCATCACACATAGGTTTTACACTAGGTCTAACTTTCATTTTTTTTCTCCTCGAATTTATTTACACCCGTTTTATTTGCTACGCCAGATAATTCTTCCACGAGTTAAATCATAAGGGCTGATTTCAAGTTTTACTGTGTCGCCCTCATAAACACGAATAAAATTTTTCCAGAGTTTTCCAGACAAATATGCGGTAACAATGTGTCCACCAGCAATTTGAACTTTAAATGTTGCACCAGGCATAGCCTCAACAACAACTCCCTCTGTTTCAATTACATCATCTTTACTCAAAAGATTATTCCTCCAAATTGAAGATTTTGTTTTTTGTCAATTTCTCGACTTCTGTTGTAGCAGAGATTTTTTTGCAAATTTTAGTCAAAAATATCAATTTTTAACTAAAACCAAAAATTTTAGATATCTCATTTTTCAAAATATCTATTAAAAAATATCTAAACATGCAAAAAATCGGGAATATTCCCCTCTTAATAATTATATTTAAATATCAATATTTGTCAAGATATAACATAAAATTTTTGTATAAAATTTTTAAAAAATCTTGTCGAATATTAACCTTGAAAATCAAGGTTAATATTCTTGAGATTTATACTTTTTAAAGGTTATTAACCTTCAATAAATTCTTTAAGTCCAGGAACTGAGCTGTTTTTAAATGCTTCAACCATATTGTTGTAGCTTTGTTCTGGTTCTTTATCACCAACAACTTCAACAACTTTTCCTTCTTTTTTGAAATAGTCTAAAATTGGAAGTGTTTCACTCATATAAACATCGTATCTTGTTTTATAAGTTTCTTCATTATCGTCACTTCTAATTCCCCATTCACCGTTACATTTTGGACATACTGTATATCCGAGATTCCAGCTTGTGTTATAAATGTAACCACAAGATTTACATGTTCTTCTACCAACAACTCTTGAAAGAAGAGTTTCGTAAGGAACTTCAAGACTTACAACTGCATCAAGTTCAGCGATTTTTTCTTTAACGAAATAATCAAGTTGTTCTGGTGTTCTTGGGAATCCATCTAAGATAAATCCTTCTTGAACATCAGGTTCTGCAAGTCTCTTTTTGATCATTGCACAAACAACTTCAATTGGAACCATTTTACCTTGATCCATATAGTGTTTTGCAAGTTTTCCTTCTTCATCTCCACGAGCAATACTGCCCCTTAAGATGTCACCCATAGAAATTGTTGGAAGATTATACTTCTCTGATAACATATTAGCAAGTGTTCCCTTGCCTGCCATAGGTGCTCCGAACATTAAAAATTTCATATATTTTCTCCTTTTAAATAAATTAAAAATTTTTTATATACTATTTTAATGAACTAGCTACAAAATGTTTTTATGTCTCTTCATCATAAGTTGAGCTTCAAGTTGATCTCTAAACTCAATTGCAACAGATACTACGATAAGCATACCGGTTGCGGTAAATGAATTCAACAAACCTTGTGAGCCAACAGCTACTGCTGAGAATAAAATTGATGGAACAAGAGCAATAAATGCTAAGAAAATTGCACCAAACAATGTTATTCTATTTGAAACTTTCTTTAAGTATTCAGTTGTAGGTTTTCCTGGTCTGATACCTGGGATAAATCCACCGTGTTGTTGGATATTTAAGCTAACATCTGCTGGGTTAAATTGAATTTGTGCATAGAAATATGCAAAGAACAAAATAAGCAAACAGGTTAAAATACTATAAACAACTGAGCCGGTTCCAAGATATTTGAACCAGAATCCAGCAAATCCACCATTTTCAGCACTAAGTCCGCAAAGTGACATAATAAGTGTTGGGAATGTGATAATTGCTGAAGCAAAGATAATAGGCATAACACCACTTGAGTTAACTTTCATTGGAATGTGTGATGATTGACCACCATACATTTTTCTACCCTTAACTTGTTTTGCATATTGAACAGGAATTTTTCTTACTGCCATATCTACAAAAACAATAAGGAAGAAAATTAACACAACAAGTGCAAGGAAGCCTAAAAGTTCCCATAAATATACTAAGCTATTAGAAATATTCTTAATAGCATTTAAAACTGATTGAGCTGCAGTTCCAATAATACCAACAAAGATGATAAGTGATAAACCATTACCAATTCCTTGTTCTGTAATTTTGTCACCAAGCCAAATAGTAAAGCAAGTTCCGGCAATTAAAATTACAATAACCATAACACTTGTGAGCCATTTTAAGTTTTCACCAAAAATTGGATCAACCAAACCGCCTCCAAGACCTAAAACAATACCTAAGCCTTGAGCAAGTGCTAAAACAAGTGCTGTAATTTTAGTTACAAGATTCATTTTTTGTCTTCCCTCATCGCCTTCTTTAGAAAGTCTTTGAAGTGGAGGGATTGCAACTGCTAAGAGTTGCACGATAATTGATGCATTGATGTAAGGTGTTACACCAAGAGCAAATATAGCAGAGTTTGCAAGAGCACTACCTGTTACTGCATTCAAAAGTGATAAAACACCTGTTACATCATCACCAACTAAGTTTGCATAAAGATCACTTGAAAGTCCTGGGGTTGGCAAAAAGCAACCCAAACGATAAACGAGTAAAAGACATACTGTTATTATCATACTCTTTCGTAATTCGCGATTTTTAAAAGCGCTTCCAAGGGTTTTGAACATTATTTTACCTCAATAGTTCCGCCAACTGCGGCAATTTTCTTAGCTGCACCATCAGTAAATTTAGCAGCTTGAACATTTAAAGATTTGGTAAGTGTACCGTTTCCAAGAACCTTTAAACCGTATGGTTCAACTTTAGCAATTAAACCTTTTGATTTTAAGAGTTCAGCTGTAACAGTTGTTCCAGCTTCAAGAACTTCAAGTTCACCTACATTAATTGTAGTATAAACCTTTCTGAAGTTATTTGTAAAGCCAATTTTAGGTAATTGACGAATAAGAGGCATTTGACCACCTTCAAATCCAGGTCTTACACCACCGCCGCTTCTAGCATTTTGACCTTTGTGGCCTTTACCAGAAGTTTTACCTAAACCAGAACCAATACCACGACCAAGTCTTTTTGTCTTAGAAGTAGAACCATCTGCTGGTTTTAATTCATGAATTTTCATGAGCTTGTCTCCTTATTATACTTTTTCAACACTTACTAAGTGTTTAACTACAAAAATCATACCTCTTGTTGCAGCATTATCTGGAACAATGTTAGATGAATTTGTTTTTCTAAGTCCAAGAGCTTCAAGAGTTCTCTTTTGTTTAATGAGTCTGCCTGAACCACTCTTAACAAGAGTAACTTTAAGCATATCACCTTTCTTTGCTTTTGGAGCAACTTTAACTGCTTTTTCTTCTACTACTTCAGCAGCTTTAACTTCTGCTTTTGGAGCAGCAGCTTTTACAGTTGTTTTTGGAGCTGCTGGTTTAGCAGCTGCCTTTGTTGCTGTTGTCTTTTTAGCAGCTGTTGTTTTTGGAGCTGCTTTAGTTTCAGAAGACTTAACTGTTTTTGTTGCTGTTGTTTTCTTTGTTTCTGCCATTTAAATCTTCCTCCTATCTAATTTCTTCAACTTTTTTGCCACGAAGAGCTGCGATTTGTTCAGCACTTCTTAAAGCTTTAAGTCCTTCGAATGTTGCTTTAACACAGTTGATTGGGTTGTTTGAACCATAAAGTTTTGTTGTGATATCTTTGATACCAGCAAGTTCAACAACGTCACGAACAGCACCACCAGCAATGATACCTTTTCCTTCTGGAGATGGCATCATAATAACTTTGGTTGTACCGAATTTACCAATGATGTCGTGTGGAATTGTTGTTCCATCGATGCAAACATTGATCATATTTTTCTTAGCAAGAATTGTTGCTTTTTCAATAGCTTGAGTAACGTCAAGAGCTTTAGCAAGACCGATACCAACTTTACCATTCTTATCACCAACAAC
>JAZRNH010000013.1:0-11486 GCA_045648025.1 Clostridia bacterium | reverse complement strand
ACATTGCTTACTGAAAAAAAGAAGTCTTTTGAACTTTATGATGCAGCTTTTGCAACAATTTTGTTTATTGTTTTTAATTTTGCATTTTCATTTATTTATTCAATGATTCCAAAATCTGTTAGAGCAAATGATGTGGTTTATTTTTTGGCATCATTTACAATTGAAGCACTTTTTGCTGTTGCTGCCTATGTTGTTGCAAGAGCAAGAAAAACTGACTTTTTGGTTGCCCTTGGTGCAAGAAAGAAAATTAATTCAAACTGTATCTTTTATGGAATAATTATTTCATTTGCTTGTTTGTTGTTTTTTAGCAGATTAACAAATGTATTTTTAAACTTTTTGGGTCTTTGTGGATATTCTTCTGTGCTTGGTGACCTTGAAATTAATAATTTTGGAACATATCTTGTTTATGTGTTGGTTTCTTGTGTGACTCCTGCAGTTTGTGAAGAGTTTTTGTTTAGAGGAACAATTGCTTCTGGATTTAAAAAATTGGGCTTTAAAACAGCACTTATTGCATCTTCATTAATCTTTACATTTATGCACGGAAATCCTGAGCAAACAGTTCATCAATTTATTATTGGAATTGTTACAGGTTATATCTTTTTGAAAACTTCAAATATTTGGCTTGGAATTGTCATTCACTTTATGAACAACTTTGTTGCTGTTACTATGACTTATGCAAACAGTTTTGTTTCAGACACAGAAGTTGCTGCCGAAGCTGTTCAAGTTGTTGAATATACTTGGGGTTCACTTGCTGTTGATTTGGTTATTTCTGTGATTATTGCAGCAATTGGATTCTTCTTGGTTCAAAAGCTTATCGTGGCAATAACAAAAGAAAGTGACAGAATTAATGGGGTTGAAGAATCTAAAGAAAATTCAACAATCAAAGTTGATGGTGATGCAGTTGCTATTGAAATGTCTGTTGACGGAGAGCCAACAGCAGTTGAAACAGAAGAAAATGAAAGTGGTGAAGCAAAAATCGAAGAAAAACCAAAGTTTACAATGTCAATTGTGATTATGTTTGTGGTTTCTGCGGCTTTCTTTGCAATTGAGTGGCTTACCGCTTTGCTTTCAGGTCTTGGTGTTTTATAGTGAATTATTATGAACTTTTAAATAAGATAAAAGAATATAAATCAAAATTTAATATTAAGGTTTTAGGAAAAACTTTATTCAAAAGAAAAATATTTGCAGTGGAAAGAATTTTAAATAAAAAATTCGCCACTGCAATTTTTGTTTGTTCAATTCATGCAAGAGAAAATATTTCAACCGATGTAGTTTGCAAAATGATTGATGAAAACTTGTTTGATGTAATTAAAAATTTTAATGTTAGATTTATTTTAATGGCTAATCCTGATGGTGTTGAATTGTCTCAAAATGGAATAAATTCTGCAAGAAAAAAGTATAGAAAATTCCTTTTAAGTGCAAACAACGGAAGTGAAGATTTTTCACTGTGGAAAGCTAATGGAAGAGCGGTTGATTTGAACAATAATTTTGCCGCAAATTTTGGAACAAATGTTCATTCAAGAGTTCCGTCTTCTAGTGGATATGTGGGTAGAAAAGCAGAAAGTGAAAAAGAAACAAAAACTATTGTTAAATATTTAAAAAAATCAAAACCGTTTATTGTGGTTTCTTATCACACAAAAGGTGAAGAAATTTATTATAATTTTTTTCAAGATAAAGTTCGGCTTGAAAGAGACAAACAGATTGCAGAAAGTTTTGCAAAATCAACAGGATATGTGATAAAAAATCCAGAAAAAACCAGCTCTGGCGGACTCAAAGATTTTGTTGTTCAGAAAATGCAGATACCATCTCTTACAATTGAACTTGGTAGTGATGAATTAAAGCACCCGATTTTGAAAGAATCTCTTGACGAAATTTTTGAAAGAAACAAAACAATTGCAAAAGATTTAATTTTTGCTTATAATGTGTTTGAGAGATGGAAAAAAGATTATGATGTATGAAGAAAAATTTATGAAAAAAGCTTTAAGTTTAGCAAAAAAAGCTTATGAACTTGATGAGGTTCCTGTGGGTGCAGTTATTGTTAAAGATGGAAAGGTTTTGGCAACTGCTTATAACAAAAGAGAATCAAACAAAGATGCAACAGCTCATGCTGAGATTTTGGCAATAAAATCTGCTTGTAAAAAAGTGGGAGATTTTAGGCTTCTTGATGCTGAACTTTATGTAACCCTTGAACCTTGTGTTATGTGTACAGGTGCAATACTTAATGCAAGAATTAAAAAAGTTTATTATGGTGCAAGTATAACAAATGGTTCAATTTCTTGTGAGGAACTTGCTGGTAGAGCAGAGCTTAATCACAAAACAGAATTTGCGGGTGGATATCTAAAAGAAGAATGTTCTAATTTAGTTTCTGAATATTTTAAACAAAAACGAAAAAAGTAGGTGAAATGGGTATTGACTAATGCCCATTTTTATTTTATTATTTATATGTAAATAAATTATTTAGGGAGTGGTGCTATGTTTTTGTTGGTAGATAAGAAGCAAATTGAAAAGGTTGAAGGTCAAATTTCTAGGGATTTTTCGGCGGTTCTTCGCACTGCTTATCCTTTTAATCTTGAATATACAAAACCAAAACAAATTAAGTTTTCAACATACAGAGTTTCAACTGATGTTGTTCAACTTGGAAGCAAATATTATCCAGCTCATGTTTTTTGTGGTGTTCAAGAACTTGATGTGGGTAAAGCATTTTTATTAGATTCAAAATATGAAAGTTTGGGTGGGGCGGTTGCTATTATTGATGGTAGAATTGTTTTTGGTGTTAAATCAAAAACAGCAACAGCAAACAACTTAAAAGAAGCCATTAAACCTTTATATTTTGATATTAATGTGGCAAATGGAACTTATGAAGTTGTTGATGAAAAAGCAGAAAGAGAATTTTCGGCTGCTCAAAAAATGTAATAAGTTTAAAATTGATATAAAGCGACCAAATTGTTGGTCGTTTTTTTTTGAAATTGAAAATATTCAATGTTAAACGGGTTGACAATCAAAATTTTAAAATTATATAATTTTAGTATGGAAATGATCGAAGAAAAAATTGAAAATTGTATTATTGTTGATGAAGAACCTGAGTTTATTGCAGAAACCGATGAAAGTATTTCTGCAAGTTATTTTATTGTTTGTGAAGCATCAAAACAATCGGTTCTTGATAAGAATATTTATGAATATGAAGTTTGTGGAATGTCTTCACTAAACTGGGTTGCAAGAGCTTGTGAATCTCAACCAGTGGTGCTTAGGGGAGAAGATGATGAAAATTTGATTAGACTCATTAGACCTTATGCAAATTCAGCAGAATATTCTGTTGTTCTTTTTGCAAACACTCCTCTTGTAAATAAACAACATTTGAAAGATTTGCTTGGCTTTGTTGATAGAAAAAATATGAATGCTTGTAAACTTAAAAAAGGCTATATTTTTAGAAATGACTATATTTTGAGAAATGAAGAAATTTATTCTATTGATACTTATGAATTTTCAACAGATGACTTTTTTGAAGTTAACACATTAGAAGATATTTCACTTGCACAAGAAGCACTTTCGAAAAAAGTGTTGTCATATCATATGCTTCACGGTGTTTATTTTGAAAGACCAGAAGTTGGTTCAGTTGATGCAACTTCTGAAATTGGTTATAACACAACCGTTGAATCAAATGTTTCAATTATTAAAAATTCAACAGTTGGTGATACTTGTGTTTTGAAAGAAGACTCAATTGTTAAAAGATCAAAAATTGGTGACAATGTTGTTCTTGGTGAAGGCTCTTTTGTTATTTCATCTGTTATTAAAGAGGGTGCAAAAATTGATGCTAAGGCATTTATTAAAAACTCTGTAATTGGCGAAAATGTTGTTATTGGTGCAGGGGTTTCAGTTGTTGATTCTGGAATTAAGGCAAACACAATTATTGGTGATTCTGTTAGCATTAACAATGCAAGAGTTGCTGAAAATGTTAGAATTGGAAAATTTAGCAAACTTATTGGAGAAATTAGTCCAGCAGTTGTTCTTTCTGGTTCGATTTTAGATGCCAATGTTGAAGTTTTGGGTGCTAGAGTTGGTGAAAATACAACCATC
This sequence comes from Clostridia bacterium, assembly GCA_045648025.1. Taxonomy (GTDB): domain Bacteria; phylum Bacillota; class Clostridia; order Christensenellales; family UBA1242; genus RGIG1681. The sequence goes on along the minus strand of JAZRNH010000013.1, from coordinate 7,412 downwards.
ACTGCAAATGCTGTGATTGTGGATGATGTTGACGGAGGCGAAATTTAATATGAAACTAGTTGTTGGGCTTGGCAATATTGGAAAAGAATATGAAAAAACCAACCACAATGTTGGTTTTATGGTTATTGACAAAGTTGCAGAAATGCTTTCGGTTTCAATTAAAAAAAACGGATGTGAAGCAGACTTTGTTGAATTTAACAAAAATGGTGAAAAAATCATTTTGGCAAAACCTAGAACTTATATGAACGAAAGCGGCAGATCTGTTAAAAGTTTTATGAAGAAGTATGGTTTTGAAATTCAAGATGTTATTGTTATTAACGATGATATCGATTTGGAACCTGGCTTTGTTAGAATTAGAAAAAACGGTTCTGCTGGAACACATAATGGTTTAAAAAGTATTATAAGAGAAACAGGTTCTGGCGAATTTGCAAGAGTTAGGGTGGGGATAGGTTCAAAAAACCCTAATCAAGACCTTGCAAGTTTTGTTCTTCAAAAAATGAAGATGACCGATGAGCAAAAAATGGGGCTTGAAAAAGCTGCCAATGCAGTGTATGATTATATTTCAGGCGATGCCATTGATTTGGTGATGTCTAAATATAACGGAAACTCAGAGAGTAATGGAAAGCACTAAAATTATAAATTTATCAGCTTTAAGTGAAAACTTTGGCAAATTATATAACGAAGTTAGAGCAGGAAATTCCTGCTCAATTTTTGGTGTGCAAAATTCTGCAAGACCTTTGATTGTTTCTGCAATTAACAAAAAAATGTTATATGTGACAGCAGATTCTGTTACCGCTGCTGCCGCTCAAGAATGTTTTGAACTTATGGGCAAAAAAGTGTTGTTATTTCCAACAGTTCAAGATAGCTTTTTGTATAAAAGAGCAATGTCAACAGAGTTTTATGAACAAAGAACTGCTGCTCTTTATCAAATTTTAAATAAGAATTTTGATGTGGTTGTAGCACCAATTGAATCGCTTTTTGCATATTTGCCATCTGTTGATGATTTTTCTAAACACATTTTAAAACTTAAAGCTGGTCAAGTTATTGAACCTGAAAAACTTGAAATGCTTTTGGTTGAATCTGGTTATAAAAGAGAAGAACTCATTTCTGAAAAGGGACAATTTTCAAGAAGAGGTGAGGTGTTTGATATCTTTCCTGTTGGGTCAAAAGAGCCTTATAGGGTGGATTTTTTTGATAACGAAATTGAAACAATTAAGGTATTTGATATTGTTACCCAAAAGGGAACAAAGAAGTTGGATAAGATTAAGATTTGTCCATATTCAGATTTGTTTTTAACAGATGCCGAAATTGATGGGCTTAAGATTTCAGTTGAAAAACTTAGAAAACAAGAAACTGCCGATGCAGATTTGAACACAATTTTTAATTCAACAATTGATGAAATAATTTCAAGACTTGATAACAAAGATAGAAGTTATTCATTAGATGTTATTTCAAGCTATTTAGATGATTTTAAATCTTCAATTTTTGATTATTTTAAGGCTGCACTTCAAGATGATTTTTTGGTTGTTCTTGATGAATGTAAACAGCTTTTTGATTCTGCTCAAACATATTTTAAAGAGTTTGGTGATAGAATTAAAGAACTTAAAAAAGAAGGAACTTTGATTGCTGGAAAGAATTCAATTTCATTTTCTTTTGATGAAGTTGTTTCTTTGTTTAAAGATAAACTTGCTATTGCATTTTTGAAAATTACAAACACAAATAAATTCTTTAATTCAAAGGCGGTTTTTAATTTTAAAACGATTGCCGCAACAAGATATACTCACAATTTAAAAGATTTTTCTGTTGATATGAGAGATTATTTAAATAAAGGGTATAAAGTTTATGTGTTTGCTGGTGATTTTGACCAAGCACACACCGCTGAAAATATTTTAAAATCAAGAGATATTGATATTGAAATAAACAAATCTGCCGTTATTGGAGAGTCTAAATCTGCAATTTTTGGAGTGGGATATTCTTCGGGATTTGTTCTTCCAGAAGAAAAAATTGTTATTGTTGGAACTTATGATATTTTTCCAAAAAAGAGACAATCAACATCAAAAATAATTGCAAAGGGCAATTCGTTTAGTGTTCCAAAAGTTGGGGATTATGTTGTTCATCAATATCACGGAATTGGTGTTTGTGAAGGGGTTACTCAGTTTACTGGAAACCTTGGAACAAAAGACTATGTTGTGATTAGATATAGAGATGGTGACAGACTTTATGTACCAACATCTCATATGGATATGCTTGATAGATTTTCAGGTGCTGACGAACCAAAGAAACTTAGCAAAATTGGTGGTCAGGACTTTTCTGCTGTAAAAAATAAAGTGAGAGAATCTATCAAAAAACTTGCAATCAACCTTGTTGAACTTTATGCAAAAAGGGAACAAATTAGAGGTTTTGCATTTTCTGAAGATAATGACCTTCAAAGAGAATTTGAAAGTTCATTTCCGTTTACTGAAACAGAAGACCAACTTTCATCTGTTCAAGAAATAAAAAAAGATATGGAAAGCTCAAAGGTTATGGATAGGCTTCTTTGTGGTGATGTTGGTTTTGGAAAAACCGAAGTTGCATTAAGAGCAATATTTAAAGCCGTTATGGATGGAAAACAAGTTGCTTTTATTGCTCCAACAACTATTCTTTCTGAACAACACTATAATACTGCAAGGGCAAGAATGTATGACTTTGGAATTAATATTGAAGTGTTGAATAGGTTTAAATCAAAAACACAAACAGATAAAATTTTGAAAGATTTGATTAATGGAAAAGTTGACCTTCTTTGTGGAACCCATAGAATTTTAAGCAAAGATGTTGAGTTTAAAAATCTTGGTCTTATTGTTTTGGATGAAGAGCAAAAATTTGGTGTTGAAGACAAAGAAAAACTTAAAGAAAAATATCCAAATGTTGATGTTTTGACACTTTCTGCAACACCTATTCCAAGAACACTTAATATGTCGCTTACAGGAATTAGAGACATTAGCATTATTGCGACACCGCCATCTGAAAGACTTCCTATTCAAACATATATAACAGAATATTCTGAAAGTCTTGTGAAAGATGCGATAAACAGAGAACTTAACCGTGATGGTCAAGTGTTTATTTTGTTTAACAGTGTTGAAAAAATATATACTTTTGCTGAGCGAATTAGAAGACTTGTTCCAGAATCTAAAATTTTGGTTGCTCATGGTCAAATGCCTCCAAGAGAACTTGAAAACATTATTTATGATTTCTATCACAGAAAAGCGGATATTTTGATTTGCACAACCATTATTGAAAATGGAATTGATATTGAAAATGCAAATACTCTCATTGTTTATGATGCAGATAAACTTGGACTTTCGCAGCTTTATCAAATTAGGGGAAGAGTCGGAAGAGGTTCAAGAATGGCTTATGCATATTTTACTTATGAATATAGCAAAGTTCTTTCAGAAGAGGCTTATAAGAGGCTTGATGCAATGAGTGAATTTTGTGAATTTGGCAGCGGATTCAAACTTGCTATGAGAGACCTTGAAATTAGAGGTGGTGGAAATATTTTGGGTGCTGAGCAAAGCGGACATCTTCAAAAAATTGGATATGATATGTATGCAAAAATGCTCTCTGATGCTGTTAAAGAAGCAAGAGGTGAAGAGGTTCAAGAAACAAAAGATGTTCTTGTTAAAGTTGCAATTGATGCTTATGTTCCAGATGAATATGTTTCAACAAGTGAAGAAAGAATGATTGTGTATAAAAGAATTTCAACAGTTGATTCTGTTGAGGCTGTTGAAAAACTTAAAAATGAACTTAATTCGGCATATGGTAAAATTCCAAATGAAGTTTTGAGTTTAATTTCAATTGCACTTATAAGACAACTTTCTTCAAAATTATCAGCAATTGAAGTTGTGTCTAGTGGGGCAGAAGTTGACCTTGTTTTTGAAAAACCAGAAGATATTACCTCAAATAATGTTTTGGGTGAGGCGATTTATAAATTTAGAATGAATTGTGCTATTGATTTATCACAAAAACCAATGGTTAAGTTTAATAAAGAAAGACTTTGTAGAGATAATTTTGAAGTTTTGAAAAGCTTTTTACTTGTTTGTTCTGATATTATGAAGGACAATTTGCATAAAAATTAAAAAACTATCAAAAATCAGCAACTTTTATTTTATAAAAGGGTTGATTTTTTGATTGGTTTAATTTATAATTTTTTGTGAAATGATTATACTAGGAGGACTAGAATTTTGAAAAAGAAGATTGTATCTCTCGTTTTTGGAATGTTTATGGCTGTGTTTAGTGTTTTTTCACTTGCTAGTTGTTCAACAGTTTCAACCAATGACGAAGTGATAAATAAAAAGACTGTATTAAAAGTAGGAGATGTTTCACTTTCAAGAAGTGATGTGGTAAATTCATTCTATACATACTATCAAAATAACAGCAGTTATTTCTCATATTATGACAATGAAACAATTGAAGAATCATTCTACACATGGGCTATTATCAAAGAGGTAATTAACCAAAAATCTGCAACTGCACTTTATGATGCAGACACAAATCCAAACGGTTACATTGTGTTCACTGCAGAAAATCAAAAGAATGTTTTGAAAAATACTTATGACTATATTTACAACCAAATAAGTTCTTATGAGAAAAATGTTTATAAGAGCAAGGGTTATGCTGAAGAAAATTATCCATCTTGGCTTGCAACTGAAGAAGAAGAGGCAGCTGAAACAACTTTTGAAGCTTATGTTTCAACAATGCCAACTGAAGTTTCATCAAACAAATCTGAAGCTGTTAAAAAGCTTACAGAAGAACAAGTTTTGGCTTATGTTAATGCAGAAGCTACAAGCTTGAAAACATATTTGTTTGAACACTTGGTTGAAAAAGATGCTGATGGCAACGAAACTAGAAAATTAATTAAAGATACAATTGCTGCAGAAAACAGATATGTTGAAGAAATTAAGTTAGACAGATATATTCCACTTGCAAGAGCACAAGCTTATATTGATTATCAAACAGGTCTTGTTAATAATGCAAATTCAGATGGAAGAAAAGAGTCTATTGAAACTCTTTTAAATGAAGAAATTGTTAGAGTTTATGATGCATATTATGAATCAGAAATTTCAACACTTCTTCAAAAATATTTCTTAGATGATTATCTTATTAACGGTGAAGAAACTCCACTCACAGAAAAAGCAATTGCAGAAGCATTTTTGAAAGATTATTATTCAGATTTTGAAACTTATCAATTTGAAAATTCTTACATTACAACAATGACTTCACAAGACGGTGCTTCACTTGTTTTATATCACTATAACGGACAAAACTATTTCTTCACAGTTCAACACATTTTGATTAAAAATGATGAACATTTAACCGAAAAGATTACAGAAATTCCTGGCTATGATGCATCTGGCAAATATGACTTTGATGCAACAGGCGATGGCTCAGTTGCTGGTGAATTTTTAAAGAAAAGACAAGAAATGACAGATAACTACTTTATGGCTGCTGTTGTTAATGAAAAAGCTTTAAAAGATTCAATTGCAATGGAAGATGAATCAACAAAGTTTGCAAACTATTATTATTATGATGCAGACAAAACAAGTGATAATGATGGTTATATCAAACTTGTTAAAGTTGACAATGATGGCGATGTTAAATATTTTGTAGATGCCAATAAAGATGATGTTAAAGACGATGACGAAACAACAGAAATTGATGTTTCTAAAGTGTTGTATCTTTCATCTGATGAAGATATCGAAAATTGCTATAAAGCAAATTATCTTAACTGGACAAAACTTGCAAAAGAGTATAGAACTTATGTTTTAGCAGAAAATGCAACAGAAATGAAAAAGATTGAAGATGCTAACAAAGATATGGCTTATGTTCTTGAAACTGTTAAAGATATGACAATTGCAGAAAAGTCTGAACTTGAAATCAATCAAAAAATTGCTTCATATTTGTTTGTTGAACTTGAATGGATATTCTCAAGCGATTCACTTGGAAACAAACTTTCAAACAAAATGGGCTATGTGATGTCAAACTATCCAGATGAACATGGTTCTTGGGTTTCTGAATTTGCTATTGGTGCAAGAGATTTACTTGTTCAACTTCAAGGAACAGAAGATTCTGTTCAAGAGGGAATTGAATCAATTTTATCTGAAGCAACAGTTGATGCTAGTAAACTCACAACAAAGATTATTTCAACTTATGGTTATCACATTATTAAAGTAGAAGATATTTTTGCTTGTGGTTCATCAGTTATTGATGTTGATGCAATCAAAACTTCTCTTGGTGCTCAAACAATTGATTTAAACAATAAAGCACATCTTGATGCTGTTATTAAAGCTATGAATGAAACTTATGTTTGTTCAGCTTCAAATCAAACAATTTATGATTATTACTTTGATGAACTTTATACTGGCTTTGTAGGTTCTTCTTGGGTTGGAGATGCAGAAGGTGAAATTTCTGGAACATACTTCTTAAAACTTGAATATGAATGGCTTTATGAACTTTATAAGACCGACCAAGTTGAATATATTGACAAAATTGGTTATGAAGAACTTTTAGAATCTGTAAGTTAATAAAAAATGAAGAAAAAAGGCTAAAATTTTAGCTTTTTTTCTTTTTTTGTTGTCAAAATTTAATTGGTATATTATAATAACGGTATGGCAAAAGGCAAAAAGGTCGAAGAAGAATTAATTTTAGAAGAAAAAATTAATAAAAAAGAATCAAAAGCAGAAAAATCTGCTGAACTTTTTGTTGCTGAAAATAATTCAACAAACGATAATCTTGCTAGTGGCGAAGTTGAACTTCAAGAAACTGTTCAAGAAACCGTTCAAGAACTGGATATTTCAAAAGAATATGCCGAAGAAAAAGTTAAACAAGCTCTTGAATCTCAATCTCCAAAGAGAAAGAGAAGAAGCACAATAATCAACCTTTGTTTGCTTCTTGTTAACCTTGTATTTATGTTTTTTATTGTAAAAGGTTTGATTTCAAATCTTGGAGATGAAAACATTTCAACAGTTATTAGTCAACAGGGTAAAAAACTTTGGTGGCTTGTTGGCGGAATTGGTATGTATGCTGTTTATATGCTGGTTCAAGTTTTGATGTATTTTGTTTTAATTAAAGACATCACTGGCAAAAAGAGAATGGGTCTTGCTTATGATGTTGCAGTAATTGGCAAATATTATGATAATATCACACCATTTGCTGTTGGTGGACAACCAATGCAAATTGTTAGACTTGCAAAAAATGGAATTTCTGCCGGAACATCAACTAGTATTCCTATTATTAAGATGATGTTTAATAGTGCAATGAATGTTCTTGTTGCTGCAATTTTCTTTATTTTTGGTGTGCCTCAAATAACTTTTTCAACACCTCTTAATGAAATTTTATTCTTAATATTGATTATTTTGGGTGTTATTGGTCTTTTAATC
>JAZRNH010000012.1:0-6645 GCA_045648025.1 Clostridia bacterium | reverse complement strand
TTCTCATAAAAATAGTATGATGCATTTGCCAAATATTTACAAGCAAAAAATAAAATATATTTTAAATTTAATTGCAAAAAATTGCTATTTAATTTGTTGTTGATTGACTTATTATTTTTTACAAATTATACTAAATTTGTTAGTGGAGGATTTATTATGAAGAGGTGGTTTTTAAATTTAAATAATAAAACAAAAACGATAATAGTTGCTGTTTTGTGGATTATGTTTTTAGGATTATCATTTGTTGTAACATCTGATTATTTTGAAAAAAATTCATTGATAACCACTGTGGTTTCAGTAATATATATTTTTATTTTATTGTTGGCAATAGTGTTTTCAGTATGGAAGTCAAAATTTGCAAAAGAAAAAAGAGAATCATTTAAAACAAATTTATTATGTGAGTTAAAAAGAAAAGAACATATTAAAAAATATTTAACAAATAAATTTAATATTTGCATGGCAGTTTTAATTTTTGTATCAGTTATTGCAATTTCAATTGTATTTGGTTTTTCTTATGATTGGTTGTTTGCAGGAATATCTTTTGCAATGTTTGCATTAACAGGTGTGTTTGTGTGGATTATACTTTTTCCGTTTATGTTGAAAAGCAAAGCAATATCTTATGTTATAGATGGAGTAGAGGTTGGTGCTTTTTATGTAAAAGTTATGGGCATTAAAGAAAGATCATTTTATTTGGCACTAGTTATTGGTGACAAAGTTGTTTCTGAAGATGTTGCGGTTAGAAGAATTGAAAAAATTATGTATGCAGATGATCTTGAATCTAAACTTTTAAATTTAATTTTTGATACTGAAGATGCATATTATATAAGCAAAGAAACAAAAAGCAAAGAGGCGATTATAAAAATAAGTGATGTGTTAAATGAAAAAAATATAACATTAATAACAAACAAATATACTAGAAGATTAAAATTGTTTGTTGATGGAAAGGCAGTTGAGTCTGTTGAATAAAATTGAATAAAAAAGGCACTTCTTTTTGAGGTGCCTTTTTTTGTGTTAAATTGATTTTTCAGCAGCTGTTGGTGATTTGTGATACTCACTAGGAATAAGCCCAAACAAATATTGCAAATAATTCATTTCAAGTTTGTGAGCATATATTGTTTTAATTTCAGGTTTCTTTTCAGAAAAAATGTTAATGCCTGACATCAAATCCATAAAACCTTCAACAAATGGATTCATTGAAGATGTTTCAATATCTTTGTTTGCTGCAGCAAGACGAAGTTTGAATTCATCAAGCATTTCAACGGCTTCTGCAATTGTTTTGCTGCTAACTGATAGGTCTGCAATTTGTGTTTTTAATTGGTCAATTTCTTCATTGGTAACAGCCATAGATTTCTTTTTTGTTTTAGCTTGAAGTTTTGAAACCTCTTTTTGTTTTGCAGAAACAGCAGCTGCTAAGTTTTTGCCAATTGTTGCAGCGGTTTCATAAAGCGAATCGATATCTTGTTTTGAAAGTTTAACAAGTTTTGGATTAGAATTTTGACCATAATATAATGTTGGTCTGCCATAGCCATTGATGTCGCCTCTTATACTATCTGTGATTTCATAATAGGTTTCAAGAACCATATTTTTGAAAAGTCTGTCAATGTATTCAGCATAAAAATTCATAAGATGCATAATTGCAGATTCATCGGTTACAAATGTGCTTTTTGTATCAAGCTCTTTTGTGAGTTTTGAAAGCTCAGGGTCTTTGCAAACAAAGCCATCAAAAAGGTCATCAATTGATTTGTTTGTTTCAAACCAAATGTTGTAAATGAGAGTTAATTTTTCTTTGGTTTCTTCAAGAGCGGCTCTAAGAATTTTTATGTTTTCGGCATGAGAAGCAAGGGTTTGGTCTAGCCCTGATAATAAATTATTTCTAACATGGGTAATATCATTAAGTTTCTTTTGAACCCAAGTGTCTTTTGCTGATTTGTTAAAAATTTCGTTTCTGCCATAAACTTCATTTTGAGATGGCTTTGTGTCTTGTGATGAAATTCTCAAACAAGAATAGTTAAGTGAATATATATAGTTTATAGAATGATATAAATCATGTCTGGTTTTGTTCATTGTGTTTTCTCCCTAATGGTTATTATATCATACTTGAACTAACAATTCAATAGGGGTTATAAAAAAAGAAAAAAGAGTGAAAATTCACTCTTTTTTTATGGTTATTGCTTTTGATTTGCGGTTTCTTTTGATGTGGTTTTTTCTAAATCTAAACCAAACATTTGACTGAAATAAATCAAATAGTTCTTTTCAAGTTCGTGAACATAAACAGAATCAAACTCTAATTTTTTGTGTTTAAAAATATTAATTCCTGCAGAAAGGTCAAAAAGAGCTTCAACAAAAGAAAATGTTTTTGATTCGTCGTAACCTGTGTTTGCATAGGCAAATCTTTCTAAAAGTGCATTTGCAAAATAAGCGAATTTCTCGGCTTTTCTTTGTTTTTCAAGAAGATTAAAAATGTTTGATTTGATTAATGAAATTTCATTGTGTGCTTCATAGTCAGACATATTCTTTTTAACTTTTTTATAAAGCGGAGCAAGTTTTTTGTTTTCTGCTTTAATTTCTTGATTTACAGATTTAACAACTTTGTCGGCTGCAAGTGAATATGCTTCAATTTCTTTGCCTGACATGGTTGTTATTTGTGGTTCAAAAGATTTTCTAAAATAAAACGATGGTCTGCCTTCTGATGTAACATCTCTATCTAACATCTTAGAAATTTTGTCAAAAGATTCAGCTGCCATATAAGCGGTTAATGATTCAATATATTTGTAATACTCATACATTAAAAGGTTTAAAGTTTCGTTGTCAGTCATAAACACTGCATTTGTATCAAAAAGAGCAGCTATTTTTTTGAAAGTTTGATTTTTTGCAACAAATCCATCAAAAATTTCATTAAATGTTTTATTTTTTCCAAAAAACTTATTATGAAGTTCAGTTACTTTTGCTTTTTGTTCTTTGAGTGCGGCATGAATATCAAAATCTTGAATACATTCAGAGTATGTTTGACCCCAAGCAGATAAAATGTCTTTAAAAGTTTGATTTCTTGTTTCAGCAACATCTGCAAGTTTTAAACCAAGCCAACTTTCTTTAAGTTGTGATTTGTTTCTGAAAATATCATTTGCTGAATAAGTTTGAGATGGACCATCTATTGGCATATCTTGATTTGATATTTTAAGACAAGAATAGTTGAGTGAATACAATTCACCCAAAACTTGATACATTTCAAATATATTCTTTTCAACAGGATTTGCTGGTTGTTGATTTTGATTTATTGTTTGATTTTCCATAATAAAAAATTCCTTTAACCCTGTTATTATAACAAGGAAAAAGGAATTTTTCAAGAGTCTATTTTTTGTTAGTTCCAAAGGTTTTCAGGATAAATCGATTCACTTACCATTTGTTTTAAATAATCTGAAACAATTTGCTTGTCTTGTTTGTAAGTGATGCCATGCCACTTGCTAGTGGTTTCTAAAACAGAAACAGAAGCTTTGTTTTCTTGAATCAAATCAGAAACAACGGTTGGCAAGAAAAATTCTGCGGATTCAAGGTTGTATTTGTTTGAAAGCAAAAATTCATCAAATTTTTCATCTAAGTGGTCTAAGAACTTTTCGGTAAAACCAAACAAGTTAACAGAAACCACTTTGTCATCACTCATCTCTCTTTTTTTGCCATCGGCTTGAAGTGGGGTTGCAAAAACTTTTCCATTTTCAATTTCAATAAGTGACTCAGTGATTTTTTCAAGTTTGTTTCCGTTGCAATTGCATACACCTCTTTTGAGAGTCGCTTCACCGTTTATTGTGTTCATTGCTGGATAACAAATGATTGAATATTTGTCTTCGTCTGTGTTGGTCTTCAAAAACTCTGCAACTTGTTTGATTGCATCATAGCCATAATAGTCATCTGCATTGATAACCGCAAAGTCAGATGAAATGTTATCAGAAGCAGAAAGCACGGCATGTCCAGTTCCAAGGGGTTTTGTTCTTGTGTCTGGAACTTCAATTGTTCGGTTGGTTTTTGTGTCTTGAAAAACATATTCAGTTTTAATGTGTTTTTCAATACGGTTTCCAATTGTGCTTTTAAAAAGGTTTAAGTTTTCTTCTTTTATAATAAAGATAACTTTGTCAAAACCACATCTAATTGCATCATAAATAGAATAATCAATAATAAAGTTTCCATTATCGTCAATTGGCTCAATTTGTTTGAGTCCACCAAATCTGCTGCCAAGACCGGCAGCCATTATAACAAGGTCCATAAAATCTCCAATGATTGTTTTTTATAGTATATGATATTTTTTTGATTTTGTTTTGCCAGATTATTATAACACAAACAAAATTAGATGTGTAGTGTTTTATTGACTGAAATTTTTATATATGATAAAATATTTTTGTTATAATAAAAATAAATTAATTATGTAAATTGTATAAATTTGAAATATAGTTTTAAAAATTTACAATTTAAAGGAGAATTATGAAATATTTAATTGCTAGTGATATTCACGGAGATTTTGAGTCAGCTGAAATTATTTTAGAAAAATTTAATAAATTTGCCTGTGATAAAATTATTTTGCTTGGTGATATTTTATATCATGGTCCAAGAAATGATTTGCCAAAAAATTATAATCCTAAAAAAGTTATTGAAATCTTAAATTCTGTTTCAGACAAAATTATTGCAGTTCAAGGAAACTGTGATGCTGAAGTTGACCAAATGGTTTTAAATTTTGAGCTTAAGTCTTTTGATGAAATTGAAACAAATGGTCAAAAGTTTTATTTAACACATGGTCACAAAGTTTCTGCAGACCTTCCACTTGAAAATAAAAATAATTTTGTTGTGCTTCACGGACACACTCACATCATAAAAAAGACCGTGGTGGGATCAAACACATATATCAACATTGGCAGCATAACCCTTCCAAAAGAAAACACAGACAGATGTTATGCCATTTTAAACGATGATTCGGTTTCGGTTTTTAGTTTAGAAGATAAGCTTGTTTTGGAGCATAAATTTTAATTATTTTAAAAAATGAATATATTTTTCACGATATTTTTTGATTATTTTGCAGTTTTTTAAAATGAATTATTTTGTCAAAATTTGCACATAATAATTTATGAAAATTGTCAAAAAAATAATAATAAAAAAATATATAGAAAAAATATAACAAAAAACAAAATTAATTGACTTTTTATGCCTATAAAATGTATGCTATATATGTAATATACAGTTTAGTATAGGAGAAAAATTATGTTAAAAAAATCAAAGAAAATTTTATCAGTTTTTGTGGTAATGCTTTCAGTTGTTTTTTCAGCAACAGCACTTGTTGGTTGCAAGAAAAAGAAATCTACAACAGATGATCCTACACCTGCCACACCAACAGCCGTTACAATTACTGCTGAAATGATTTCACTTGAATATGCAACAGTTGTATTTGATGGTTCAGACAAAAATCCAACTGTTACAGTGAAAAATGGTGAAACAGATGTTGCCACAACCGAATATACAGTTTCTTATTCAAACTGCAAAAATGTTGGAACTGCAACAGTAACAGTTGCTGCCGCTGCAACAAGCACAGCTTACACTGGTTCTGCTTCAAAGACATTTGAAATCACTGCTGCAGAACTTCCTGCGATTCAACCAATTGATGCAGTTGTTGATAATGGTGATGCACAAGTTCCTGCTGTTTATATTGAAGGACTTGTTCCTGGAACAGATTATGAGACTTCTTGGGAATATAAGTCATTTGAATCTTCTGAATTTGTGGCTTATGAAACACTTGCATTTAATGCTGTTGGAACATATAAAGTTACAGCAACTGGTGAAGGAAACTATTCTGGAACACAAACTGCAACTTATGTGATTTATAAAGCACTTCCTGCAATTCAATCAATTGAAGCAACAGATTATGATGGTTCTGCTCAAAACCCAACAATCACTCTTGAAGGTGTGACAGTTGGAGTTGACTATGAACTTTCTTACAGATTTAAAGCTTATGGTTCACAAACATGGGTTGCTTTTGACGGAACAGATTTTATCAATGCTGGTGAATATGAAATCACTGCAACAGGAAAAGGCAATTATGCTGGTTCTAAAAAGATTTCATACACAATCAGACCAGTTTCATTTGGTTCTGTAACAATTGATATGTCAGTAACTGCAAATTATGATGGTGATTCACATATTCCAACATATTCAATTGAAGACCTTGTTGAGGGTGAAGATTATGTTGTTTCTTGGGAATATAAATCATTTGTTGCTGGTTCTGAATTTGCCGCTTACGAAGATTTAACATTTGTTAATGCTGGTGAATATAAAGCAACAGTTACTGGTATTGGAAACTGTATGGGAACTGCAACCGCATCTTACTTTATTGAAAGAACTGAACTTCCAAATCTTTCAGCAACAAAAGCTCCATATAGATTTAATGGAACAAAAACAACTCCTGTTGTTTCTGGAAATGAAACTGCTGAATATGTTGTTAAATACACAAAAAATGAAGCAGACAAAGACAATCTTCAAGCAACAAGTTGGGTAACTTTTGTTGAGGGAATGGATATTAATGCTGGTGTTTATTATATGAGAGTGTTCACTGAAACTACTGCAAACAGACTTGCAACAGTTTCTCCAGTTTCAACATTTGAAATTTATAAA
>JAZRNH010000011.1:0-9419 GCA_045648025.1 Clostridia bacterium | reverse complement strand
TAGGCATAAATCAAAATTTCACACTCAAAGAAAAATATGAAATTTATGATGAGTCTGGCACAACCTACACAAATGCAAATGGTGAGTCAATTTGTCAATTTGAAGGCAAGGGCTATAAAAAAGTTTTCGTTAAAAATTCAACAACTATTTCAACCGCTATTGAATTAAAACAGTTGTCAAGTGCAGAAATAATAAATAAAGTTGTTGTGTTGCTTGGCAATATTGATTTAGGTGGCGAAGAATGGATACCTGTCTTTTTAGAAGATAGTATTTTTAACGGCGGTAATTTTATTATTTCAAACTTCAAAATTACAACAGGAAGAAATAAAAATGGATTTTTCCAATATATATCAAATTCAACCGTTAAAAATTTAAATTTAAATAATGTTGTTATTAAATATACATATAAGCTTAATTCATATGCCGGTGGTTTGGCTGGTTCTATAAATGAATCTATCATTGATAGTTGTTCTTTTAATGGAGATATTCAAGTTATAGCAATGGGAATGTCCTATGTGGGTGGGTTGATAGGTTATGCCTATAATCTTAATACAATAGCAAATTGTTATTCAATTGGAGATGTAAAATCAACTTTTTCTGAAGATAAAGTAGCTACGGAATGTTATGTTTATGTGGGTGGATTTTTGGGTTATTGTGACGAATCAACAAATATATCAAATTGCTTTGCCACAGGAAATTCTTATGCTGTTGCTGATCGCAAAGGCGGATATTTTACTAGTTTTTATACAAATGCATATGCTGGTGGGTTTGTTGGATTTGTTAATAGTTCTGGAAATTCTATAATTGGTAGTTATGCAATTGGAAAAGTCTCAGCGGTTTCTGATTCTGATAATTATTTTGCTCATTCTTATTCTGGTGGTTTTGCCGGATATATTAAAGGTGGACTAATTTTTCAATGTTATGCAACGGGTGAAGTTATTGAATCTTATAAGACAACATATTCAGGAATGGGGTATGCAGGAGGATTTGTTGGATATATAAATATTGCAACTATAAAAAATTGTTATGCAACAGGTAATGTTGTTGTTCAAGATTCAAAAGGTACTGATTATGCTGGTGGATTTGCAGGTAGTGTTCAACTTGAGATAATTGAAAATTGTTATGCAACAGGTGATGTAACTGTGTCTGTGGGGACAAGTTTTGGAACTGCAGGTGGTTTTATTGGTGAAGTAAACCACAATACAAAAATAACAAACTGTTATGCAACAGGAAACATTTCATCAAGTGGTAAGGCAAGTGGATTTATCGCCTATGTTATAAATTATCCAACAATTACTAAATGTTATAAATTTGAAGGTCAAGAAATTGTTTCATCTAGTGGCAATATAAACAATTCAAACGGAACGGCGGCTTCGATGGAAGATATTTGGGATTTTGTGAAAGAAAATTATGATGAAGAAATTTGGAATTTGTTTGATGACAAAAACCCAACATTAAAATAAAAGAAAAAAGATATGGATTATTCCATATCTTTTTTTGAAGTGTAATTTATTGCAAATTCAATAAGTTCTAACATTTTTTCGTATTTTAGTTTGTTTTTTAAAAATTCTAATTCTTCATATTGTTGAATCTGTTTTAAATTTAAATTGATTTTAAATTCAGATTCAATTTTTATGATAGAAGTTTCAGTGTCTGTTAAAGGGTAATTTATATTTCTTGGTTTAATAAACTTTTCACATATTTCAACAACTAATTTATCCATTAATAATATTATATAAGTAGAATTCTACTAAGTCAAATAATTTAAGTAAATTTCTACTATTATAATATTATGGAAAGTAAGTTTGCACAAAGATTATTTGAACTTAGAAAAGAAAGAGGATTGTCACAAGATGCAATTGCAAAAGCTATTGGTGTTTCTCAAAAAGCAATTGATTTTTGGGAAAAGGGAATCAATGAACCAAAGGCAAGTTATGTTGCAAAGTTGGCAATATTTTTTGCAGTTACAACAGATTATTTGTTGGGTTTAACAGATGAATAAAAAAGACCGCATAAAAGCGGTCTTTTTATTTTGTTTCTAAACTGTTTTTATATTCTGTGTGTTTTTCGTCAATGAATTTCAAAAAGGCTGCAACTTCAGTTTTGTTGTTTTTGTCATTGATTTCATAATATCTTGAAACGATTGTCTTCAACAATTCTGGTTTTGAAAATTGTTGCTTTTGAAGTTTTGAAATCGCAAGTTTGTCGGTTTTTAAAAGTTCGCCAACTGCTTCTAATATTTCGTCAAAATTTTTGTCATCAGCTGAAAGTATGCCGTTTGAAATATCTTTGATAACTGCTTTCAAATATTCTTTTGTTTCTTGAATTTTTTCTTCCGTTTCTGGATAGGTTTCTTTGATAAACTTTTCTTCAAAGTCATTTATGGTGTAAATGTCGTGGTCCATAAGTTTTTTAACAAGCTTTGTTTCAAAACCAACTTCATCAACATAAAGCATAAAATATCCAGCAGCATTATATGTTTGTTTAATTTGTTCTAACTCTGTTTTATTCATAAAAATTTTCCTTATTTCAAATACATTAAAAGCACGGTGATGTCCGCAGGGCTAACACCCGAAATTCTACTAGCCATACCCACAGTGAGTGGTTTGATTTTATTGAGTTTTTCTCTTGCTTCAAGTCTAAGACCTTCAAGTTTCATAAAGTCAAACCCTTCAGGAATCTTCTTTTCTTCAACTTTTTTTGCTTGGTCAACTTGTTCTTGCTGTCTTGCAAGATATCCAGCATATTTGGTGTCAATATCAACGGCGGTCAAAACCTCTCTTGAATAGCCTTTAAAAAGTTTTAATGACTTATTTAAAGCAATAAGTGAAACCGCAGGTCTTTTGATTAAATTTTCGACCGAAGCACCGTGTTCTGGGAACTTTTCGTCAACAGTTTTCAAAAACTCTTTAAGCTCAGCAGTTGGTTTAACCATAGCCTTGATTTCTTCTTTAAGTTTTTTGATTTGTTTCATTTTTCTTTTGAACTTATTATATCTTTTGTCATCAACAAGTCCAACTTTTCTTCCAATTTCGGTGAGTCTTTGGTCGGCATTGTCTTGTCTTAAAATAAGTCTAAACTCTGCACGGCTGGTCATCATTCTGTAAGGTTCATTTGTGCCTTTTGTGGTGAGGTCGTCAACCAAAACACCAATATAGGCTTCATTTCTTTTCAAAATGATTTGTTCTTTTCCTTGAAGATAAAGCGAAGCATTAATTCCAGCCAAAATGCCTTGACCAGCAGCTTCTTCATAGCCAGATGTTCCATTTATCTGTCCAGCACAGAAGATTCCTTTAACTTTTTTAAATTCAAGTGTAGGGTATAAATTAAGTGGGTCAATGCAATCATATTCAATTGCATAGGCATACTTTAAGATTTTTGTGTTTTCCATACCTTCAACAGATTCAACCATTTTGTGTTGAATATCCATTGGCATACTGGTGCTCATACCTTGAATATAAATTGTGTTGTCGTCTAAGGTTTCTGGTTCTAAGAAAATTTGATGTCTGTCTTTATCTGAAAATCTAACAAACTTAGATTCAATTGAAGGGCAATATCTTGGACCTTCACCAGTGATAACACCAGAATACATTGGTGCTTTGTCTAAGTTGTTCATAATGATATCTTTTGTTTCAGGGCTAGTGTATCCAAGCCAACAAGACCTAATGTTTTTGTTTGCTTTTTTTGTGAGGAACGAAAATGTTTGAATATTTTCATCACCCTTTTGTTCTGTGAATTTTGAATAGTCAATTGTGTTTCCATCAACTCTTGGAGGGGTTCCAGTTTTAAATCTGAGAACATCAAAACCAATGTCAATAAGTGATTTGGTTAAGCCTTTTGCATAAGGGAATCCTGATGGGCCAGAGTCTTTTATGATTTCACCAGTAATGGTTCTTGCATTTAAATAAACACCAGTGGTAAGCACAACAGCTTTTGTGAAAAATGTTTTTCCGTCAGCAGTTTTAACAGCTTTGAGGTTTCCATCTTCAACAACAAGTTCTGTGCATTCGCCGTCATAAATATAAAGGTTTTCTTGGTCTTCAAGAGTTTTTTGCATTGACCTGTGATAACCAGTTTTGTCAATTTGTGCTCTTAAACTTTGAACAGCCGGACCTTTTCCCATATTGAGCATTCGAAGTTGAATAGTGTTTTTGTCTGCTTCAATGCCCATTTGTCCGCCAAGTGCATCAACTTCACAAACAATGTGACCTTTTGCAGTTCCGCCAATGCTTGGGTTGCAAGGAAGAAAGGCAATATTGTCTCTAACAAGGTTAATGATAAGAGTTTTTTGACCAGTTCTTGCAAGAGCTAAACAAGCTTCACAACCAGCATGACCAGCACCAACAACAACGGCATCAAAAAATTCACCATCTGCAATGGCATACTCTTTGTTTTCTATATTTTTTTCATAGTCAGTTATATCATAATTTTGGTTAGTCATATTGGCTCCTAAATTTTTTGATTTTGTGATTCAAGGTTTTGTTTTAAAGATTTTCCGTCAGTTGAAGCAGTTAAATAGTCGGTTTTTGGAACAGCATTAAAAGTGAATCCAAAGTGACTAAACAACTTTTTACTTGCTTCATTATCTTTGTGAACATAAGCAAAAATGCTTTTTGGTTTAACAGCAATGTGTTTTTTGAAATTTGAAAACAATTCATTTAAAACTTCAATGCCATATCCTTGATGATGATAAAGTGGATTGATAACCACATATTGAATAAAAAGTTCAGGCTTTGAAGTGTTTAAATCAAAGGCGGTCATAATCAAAAAGCCCAAAATTTCGCCCTTGTCAGATTTTGCAACAAAACAATGTTTTCTTTCATGCTTTCCGATAGGGTATTTTTCATAGTTAATATCAATGAGTTCGCCAAGGTTTTTGATAGTTCCGTTTTCTAAAATAAATTGATTTATTGAGTCATAAAGACTGGTTTTTGACAATGCCAAATCCCAAGCTTCAATTTGGAGCTTGTCGTCAATAATATCAATTGGCATAATATCAAAATTTTTCATAAATTATTTTCCTAAACAGAATTTTTTGAAGATTGCATCAATGATTTCTTCGCTAGAAGTGTTTCCAGTGATTTCACCAATGGCAGAGTAAGCTGATTTGATATCAATTGAAACCAAATCAAGAGTGTCTTCAGAAATGTTTTCAACTGCAGAATCAATTGCTTCTTTTGCTCTTTGAAGTGCAGATTTGTGTCTTTCATTAGTGATTACAACTGAGTCAGATGGAATGCTTGAAATTTGAGTGAGTTCCAAAATTTTAGCTTTGAGTTCGTCGATTCCAGAACCAGTTTCGGTGCTGATTAAAATTTCATTTTCAAATTGTTTGTCATTTTTTGTTTCAAGGTCAGACTTGGTTTTTAAAACAATATATTTTGAATCTTGAATACTGTCATAAATTTCTTCATCTTCTTTTGAAATTTTTCTGCTAGAATCAACCAAAAAGAGAACAATGTCTGCTTGTTTGATTAAATTCTTTGCTTTGTCAACACCAATTTTTTCAACCTTGTCGGCAGTGTCGTGAATTCCGGCAGTGTCAATTAAGTTAACTTTTACATCATCAAGCAAAAAGCTGTCTTCAATGGTGTCTCTGGTTGTTCCGGCAACATCAGTGACGATTGCTCTTTCTTTTTGAAGCAAAAAGTTCAATAGGCTAGATTTTCCAACATTTGGTCTTCCGACAATCAAAACATTAATTCCAGATTTGATTAAACTTCCGGCTTTGGCAGTTTTTAAAATTTCAGCAATATCATTAGAAAGTTTTTGAAGTCTTTCTTTAACGGTTGCCTTGGTGATATATTCAATAGTTTCTTCTGGATAATCAAACGAAACTTCAATTTCTGACAAAATGTCAGTAAGTTCATCTGCAGAGTCAAATGCAAATTTGCTAAGGTTTCCAGATAAAAGTTTGAATCCCGCTCTAACTTCTGCATCGCTTTCAGCGGTAATCATATCAATCATACCTTCGGCAGAAGAAAGAGTCATCTTTCCGTTTAAGAAGGCTCTTTTTGTAAATTCACCATTGGTTGCAATTCTTGCACCCCTTGCAATGCACTCTTTCATAATGCCATTTGCAATTTGAGTTCCGCCATGACATTGAAATTCAACAAGGTCTTCACCGGTGTAGGTGTGAGGTGCTTTAAACACAACAACCATTGCTTGTTCAGAGAAAGCAGCAGTTTTAACTTCGCCAAGAGTGAGCATTCTTGGGGTTAAGTCACTAGGTTTTAAGTCCTTTTTTGTTTTAAAAATTTGGTCAGCAATAAAAACGGCTTTGCTTCCTGACATTCTAACAATTGAGATTGCACCAGAGCTTGAACCGGTTGAAATTGCAACGATAGTTTCTTGATTTACATTTTCCATAACACAAATTATAACACTTTTTAAAGATTTTTCAATAATTTTTTGTTATTTTTTAATAATTCATAATATAGCGGCAAAATTTGATTATCAAATTGTTAATTATATGTTATAATTAAACTAGAAAATTATGGGGGACCCATTATGGTTAATTTTGATGAAATTATAGAAAGTGATATTCAAAATGGTCACTTTGATATTTATGTTATTGATTTAGATTTATCATTAGAACAAATAAAGCCGATTGCCATTGCAGACATTGCAAGAGTTTCAGATATTAACCCTTATGATGTTAAAGATGAAACAGTTTTTGAGCAAATTAAAAAAATCACAGCTTTTTTAAAAACTATTGCAGATGAAATGTATGCAGGTTCATCATATTCAGTTTTAGATGAATCACTTGAATCATATGTAAAGGTTATTTTAAAAAGAAGGGCAGAGTCTTTTGAATATCTTAAAAAAGTGTCTGGTAGAAAATTTTTAGAGTATGACATTTTTCCGATAATCTTGATGAGAGATGTTATGGTTAGATATAATAAATATTTAAAAGATGCCGGTCCAATGAATCAAGAAGAAAAAGACAGAGTTGCCTTCAACTTTCAAATTGAGCTTGAACAAACAAGAGAATTGATTGAAAGCAAAAGGTCAAATCCAAATGACTTTAAGTCAAACATATCTGTTAAAAAAGTTAATTAACAAAATAAAAACACTTGGAAATTTCCAAGTGTTTTTTTATTAGTTGTCATCACTTCTAAGTTCAGTATCTTTCTTTTCAATAGGAAGTTCTTTGATTGTTTCATCTTCAAAGTAATCATTTGTTTCATCAAGATTTTTTGGTCTAGAAATGTTTGTTTTGAGTTTAACCATAACATATCTGTTTGGTTCGTTTCCATAGCTTTCTGTGATAACTTTATCATGGTCAGCAAGAGCAGAGTGAATGATTCTTCTTTCATAAGAATTCATAGCTTCAAACTTAAATTCTTTGTGTTCTCTGATAACTTTTCCAGCAGTTCTTTTTGCAAGGTTGGTGAGAATTTCTTGTCTCTTTTTTGCATAGTTGTTGCTGTCAACAGTGATTCTCTTTGATTCTTCTCTTGATTTTCCATTGTTGTAAATTGCATTTGCAATAATTTGGAATTCTTCAATTGAGTCGCCTCTCTTTCCAATAAAGAGAGCAGAATCTTCACCTGTTACATTAACAAAGAAATCGCTTTCTCTTTCTTCAACATAAACATTAAGTTCAAGACCCATAAGGCCAATAAGTTTTTCAATAAGCTCTTTAACAACAGCTTCTTCTGGTGAAGATGTGTTGATTGAAATTCTAACTCTTGCTTTGTTAAAAAGACCAGCTTGTTCTAAAATTTCAATATTAACTTCATCTCTGGTAACTCCGAGTTTGTAAAGACCAATTTCAATTGCTTGGTCGGTGGTTTTTCCTTGTGTTTCAATGCTTTTCATTTGTCTATTTCTCCTGTAACATACCTTTTTTAATCATTCTATTTGCTTCTTTTTCAAGAACTTCTTCAACTTCTGCTTGTTTTCTTTTGGTGAGTTTGTTGATGATAAGTGTAATTATTTCACCAAATGCAAGTGCTGCGATTGAACTTGCAAGAAGATATATTCCGAAGCTGGTTGATGATGTAAATGCAAACATAACCATAATGAGTGGCATAATGATTTTCATCATTTTCATTGTTCCAGCGGCTTGGTCTGAAACCTTTGCAAGTGTTTGTGCTTTTTTGTTTTTAAGTTTGTTGTGAAGATCTGTAACCCATTGAGATAAAAAGGTTAAAAGACCAACCATAATTGGAAGGATAAAGTAACCATTTTTTGATCTTTCAGCATGAGTTGTAATGTATGAAGAAATTGCTGTATATTTTTCTTTATCAATGTTTTCTTCTACATATTTTTTATATCCACCAGTTTTTGCAGTTGATACAAGACCGTCATAAGTTGGAAGTGGGGAAGTTGTTGCATCGGCAACCCAAATGTTGTCAACCCAGAGCCAATTATCTTTAAGAGTGTTCCATTTTTCAACAGCGGCATTAGCAGCAGTTTTTGTTGCGGTTTCTGCATATACAAAATATTGGTCATGGTCTGGATTGTTGCTGTCAAGGTTTCCTAAAAACACATTAACAGCCGCTTCATCAACAAGTGTTTCGTCACCAGTGAGTTCTCTTATACTTGAAATATATGTTGCATCATAGGTTTGTTCAATTTCTTCGTATTGGTGAATTGTTTCATAAGCAGAAACTTTTCTAAGCGAACTAAAGAGTGTGAAGAACACAACCATTGTTAAAATCATATTAAGAAGCATAAAGATACAACCAGAACCCATCTTTAAACCTTCTCTTTGATAGATTGCTTGGGTTTGAATTCTAACTTGTTGTTGATTTGCTCCGAATTTCTTTCTGATTTTAGCAATTTGTGGTGAACACTTTTTTTGAATAAGTGTTTGTTTTTTGGTTTGGTATTTAACCATAAAATCAAGTGGTGACATAATGAGTTTTACCAAAATGGTAAAAAGCAAAATTGTCCAACCATAGTTTCCAATTGCTCCTTGCATCCAGTTGATTAAAATTGTCCAAAGGTCGTGTGGTGCAGAAACAGCGGAAATAATTGAAAAAATATTCATACTGACTCCTTACATAAAATATTTATATTTCTTTTTTGGATTGATAGGAACAGGGTCTGTTCCTCCTTTTGCTTTTGGATTGCACCTGACAAGCCTTTTTGCAGTAAGTTTCAAACCAACAAAAAAGCCCCACTCAGCAAAACAATTGCTCGAATACACCGAGCAAGTTGGTGTGAATTTGCATGCGTGGGGAATAAACGGTGAGATGCAAAATTTGTATATAGCAACTAAAGAAATTGCCACATATTTTGGTATATTTAAAATAAATTTAAAAACTTTTTTCATTAAGCAAATCTGCCTTTTCAATGAGTTTTTTAAAGTCATCTTTAATTTCAGCGAAAGTATTATTAACAATACTATCTTTAGCAACAACAATTAAATTGCTGTTTTGTTTTAAATAAGGAATTTCGCCATAGAC
>JAZRNH010000010.1:0-3420 GCA_045648025.1 Clostridia bacterium | reverse complement strand
AGAAGACCGGAAGGTCTTCTTTTTTCGTGTTTAGATTATTAGTTTGTGAGAAATTATTTACAAAATATTTTATTTTTCATATAATATCAACAGATTAAAAAGGTGAAATTATGGACGAAATTAAACTTAGAGAAAAAAAGGGAACTATTGCCAGTGTTGTTGGCATTTGTTTAAATGTGTTTTTGGCGGCAGCTAAAATTGTTGTTGGATTGCTTTTTGGTGTTATTTCTGTTTTTGCAGACGGTATGAACAATTTGACTGATTGTGGAAGCAGTACAATTTCATTTGTTTCTTTTAAAATGTCATCAAAACCAGCAGACAAAGAACACCCTTACGGTCACGAAAGAATTGAATATATTTGTTCACTTGTGGTTTCATTTATCATTTTGCTTATTGCAGTTGAGCTTTTTAAAGAATCAATTTTAAAGATAATAAACCCTAAAATGTTAGAATTTTCAGTGATTATTGTTGCAGTTTTGATTGTTTCAATTGCGGTTAAGTGTTTGATGTTTTTATATTATAAATCGGTTGCAAAAAGCATTAATTCAGATATTTTAAAAGCCGCTGCAATTGACAGTTTGTCTGATTGCATTTCAACAAGCATTGTTTTGGTTTCTGTTGTTATTGGATATTTTGCTGGTTTTAACATTGATGGTTATGCCGGAATTTTGGTGGCTGTTTTCATTTCTATTGCTGGACTTAAAATGCTTAAAGAAATGATTTCAAAACTTATTGGTCAAGTTCCTGAAAAAGAGATTTTTGATTCAGTTAAACAAAGAATATTAAAGTATGATGCTGTGCTTGGCATTCATGACTTAAACATTTATTCATATGGTCCTAACAAATATTTTGCTAGTGTGCATATTGAAATCGATGCAAAAACTGATTCGCTTGTGGCTCATGAACTTGTTGATGACATTGAAAGGGAATTTATGAATGAAACAAATATTGTTTTAACTGGTCATCATGATCCAATTGTTATTGATGATGAAGAAGTTAATGAAATGAGAGAAAAGGTTTCAAAAATTGTTTTTGAAATAAATGAGCAATTTTCTATGCACGATTTTAGAATGGTTAAAGGTCCAACAAAAACAAATATTATTTTTGATGTTGCGATTCCATTTGAAACAAAACAAACTGAAGAAGAAATTGTGAAAGCAATAAAAGAAAAAGTTGCTGAAATTGATAAAAAATATCAGCCAGTTATTATTATTGAAAAACAAATGTATATTTAGAAAAAAGCCAACATTATAAGTTGGCTTTTTTGCTGGTTTTAAGCGGAATTGTTAGGGGTTGATTTTTTCTTAAAAATGTTATATAATGAAAACAGGAGATTTGTTATGAGTATTAGTGATAACATTGCATTATTTGATTCAAAAATTGACAAAACTTATTGGACAGAACAGGTGGTAAACAACCATACCATTGCTCTTCTTAGTGATGAAAATTATTATAAGGTTTTGCAAAAACCATATGTTAAAGTTGGTGAAAACAGCGGAACTTCAACAAGATTTCACACAAATAATTTTGCGGAATATTTTGCAAACAGAAGAACCGAAGATACTGTTGCTGTGGTTAATTCAGTTAAAACAGAAGATTCTATTCCAACAAAAATTTCAATTGCAACATATTATGCTTATTTTGATGCAAGAGAAAATATGGGTAAAATTGCTATATTAAACAGGTTTGACCAAACCGGATCTGCTCATGAAAATCATTTAGATGTTTATGGCTTTGATGAAACTTCAGACGAGTTTGCTTTTTATAAAAAATATATGGCTGATATTGTGATAAGTGATGCTGGAAAAGAAAAGTATCAAGTGAAATTGCCACATATGCACTTCAACACAAGAACTCAAAGTATAAATTTTAGACATCACGATAAAGCCAATGCTATTAGTATTGAAAAGTTGATGGAATATATTCAAGATTTGAAGGCTGAAATGAATCCATCGGCATTAATTAATAATTTGGATATGGGTATGCCATTTCTTGATTTAAAAAATTCAAGGCTTACATATTCATCAACAATGCTTGGAGCTCTTCAAAATGTTATTAGTTATTTTGAAACTGAACAAAGAGTTAAACCTGACAAGTTTTCAGACTATGAAAGAGAAACTGTTAAGATTATGAAATCGTTGATAAACATCGATCCAGATGCATTTGCAAGTGGTTCACCTTCAAGTTCAGGTGGTCCTGTGGTTGGTCCTGTTTCAGGCCCAATTTCGGGCGGACCTGCGGGAACTCCTGTTATTGGATTTGTGCCTTCTGCTTCAAGTGGGGGTTCGGCTCCAACATCAAGACTTCAAGAAGGTGATTTTAGATATATCATTGAGAAACTTCCGCCATTAGATGGTTTGACTGTTGCTGAATTAAATGAAGTTAAGTCATATATTTCAAAGTTTGTTAGACAGTTAGATAAAGATGAAAAAGAACAATATGACAGAAGAGATGACAGGTTTTATCCAAGAAACAGAGATTTTGATATGAAAGAATATCGTCAAATGTATAAGTCATATTTAAAATACATTAAGGGTATGATTAATCTTGAATCAATTAGGAAAGATCTTAAAAAATATATGATGATTTATGAAGTGTTAAATGAAAGAGATAATGTTCTTATGAGTTTTGTTTCAAAAGAATTGCTTAAAAATTTAACAGTTAATATAAAAGTTCCAAGCGATATGGAAAAGGGAGGTGTTAACTATGACCCAACAGTTAAACAACCTCATTAATGAATTAAGCCAGTTGTCAACTGTTGCAAATTGTTATGAATATTATAATTATGTTAAAATTGATACAAGTTGTTCAATTGAATATAGTCATGAATTTTTAACAATTTATGCAAAACCAACTGATGACGGTATTTTGGTAACTGATTTAAATGGAATTCTTGAAGCTGCTGATTATTATAAAATTGCAGATGATACAATAAAAAAACTTGCAGAAGCAAATGGGTTAATTTTTGATGGAGACAATGTTTTTATAATTACAAATATTGAAAATTTAAAACAAGCCATTGAACAATTTTTTAATTTAATAAAATTATTAAAATTATAAATAAAAAAAGGAGATGTAAATCTTCTTTTTTTATTATTTCCAAAAAAAACAAAATTTTGAAAAACTATATACAGATAGATGATTTTATGATATAATAAATTCATTACATATGGAAAATATACGAATTGATTTAATAGATGAAAAAGACAGAATTGTGGTTTTTGAACTGCTTTCAAAGTTAAAAACCCACTCTAAAGAAACTTTTGATCATAGCATTGATGTTGCTGAAAAAGCTTTATTACTTGCAGAGTCTTTGGGAATTAAGAAAGATTATTTAAAAAGGCTTTATACGGCGGGTTTATTGCATGATATTGGTAAACTCTTTATTGATAAAGAAATACTTCATGCACAAAATGCAAC
>JAZRNH010000009.1:0-24707 GCA_045648025.1 Clostridia bacterium | reverse complement strand
CCAGGTCAAAACTAAACAAAGAAACACGGAAATTTCCGTGTTTTTTTTTACTTTCTAAAATTCTTCATAAATATATGTTCCTGGACCATCAGCAACCATTTCAATTTCCATATATGTTCTAAAAGCCCCTGACTCTGTTTTTATTTCTTCCCTCAAATTTTTCAAAAGTTCAAGATATATTGGTTCTGCTTTTTCAGGTCTTGCAGCCTTGATGAAATCTGGTCGGTTTGTCCCTTTCAAATTTGAATAAATTGTAAAGTTGCTAACCAGCATAATTTCTCCACCAATATCAAAAATGTTTTTATTTGTTTTGCCATTTTCATCATCAAAGATTCTTAGTTTTAAAATTTTGTTAGCCATCTTTTTTGCAACTGAAATATCATCATCAACCGACACACCAACCAAAACAAGCATACCATTTTTTATTTCGCTATACTTTTCACCCTCAGAATATAAAACAGCTTTTTTAACTTTTTGCACAACAATTTTCATAAATTAATCCTTTATTTTTTAACTTTTTTTGTCTGCTTTGCTTGTTTCTTTTCTGCCCTTACAATTGACTTATTTTCAATTTTATTTTGTTTTGCTTGTTTGTTTTTGCTCAACTCATCTTTTGATTCTTGATCTTTTTCTTTATCACAAAGCATTTTATAATATTTGTTATATTCATCTGCACAGAACCAATCAAACACTTCATAAGCTGAAAGTTTATCATCTTTCGAAAAGAATATATACAACAAACCCACTGCAACCAACGGAGCAGTTATAAGCATTATAAACATATAATTAACTCCCCAGATTTGCAATGCAAAATATAAGAACACAGCAGTTAATAAAAATATTATTCCAATATCACCATAAAGTGGCTCAATTTTTTTGCAAAGACAAATAACAATGTTAATAAGAGCAAGAAAAACAATTAAAATCGCACTAATCATAGCAAAATAAGCAACAATCTTTTCATAAACAGAAAACCAGTTTGTCATTATTAACATAAAGATAATCACACCAACACAAACCCAAAACAAAACTCTTCTCACTATTCTAAATACATTAAGTTTAGGGTATCCGTCAAGGTCTTGGTCATCATCAAAATCAAAATGAAAATCAATAAGTGCTTTTATTCTTGCAATAGACCTTGAAAAACCTGCTATTACCATTAAAACAAACACAACCAATAAAATCAAACAACCTTCAAACCAATAAATCGGCATAAATCTAGAATTTGAATTTGCCAAGTGTTGTTGTTCATATCCCAAATAAATAAATGGTGTGAATAATATTCCTAATATACCAATGATTTTAAAAATCCAATATTTCACAATACATCTCCAATAAATAAATTATACAATTTCATTATATATCACCCATTATCAAATTTACAACAAAAAAAGAGAACCAAATTCGGTTCTCTTTTTAATTGGTTGAGCCTGTCCAATAAAAACAGTACTAATTAAAACATACTAATTTGTGTTGTATCAAAACCCTGTTTCACTATATTAAAACAATAATTATGAAGCTTTGAATAAATTGTGATGCCTATT
Organism: Clostridia bacterium; assembly: GCA_045648025.1. Lineage (GTDB taxonomy): Bacteria > Bacillota > Clostridia > Christensenellales > UBA1242 > RGIG1681. Next base: position 23,163 of record JAZRNH010000009.1, on the reverse strand, counting down.
CCTTCAAGTTCTTTAATTTTCCAAAATCTATTTACTGGTAAGTTTGATTTCAAAACAGTTTCTTGTTTGGAAGAAATTCGCATAACTTTTTTCAAATCTTCAATAGATGTATTATTCAAAATATCTAACATTTGTTTTTCAACACCCTCGGCTTCTTTTTTATTATCCAAGCAAATATAAATTTTTATATCTTCTAATGGATTTAAATATTTCTCCATAAGTTGTTTAACTTCATTCCAGTTTAAATGTCCGTTCAAGGTTCCAAGTTTTGTAAATGCAACACTTTTAAATCCTTGACTTTTATATGTATTAACAAAATCTTTCAATCCTTGTTCTATCCAACTAATTTGTGAAGGATATTTAAAATGCCATTTTGTTGGAAAATTAACAATGATAACATCTCCATTGTTGTAATAATCTACTTTTCCAATTTGAATTTGTTTAGTCTTACATTTTTCTTCATAATCCTTAAACATTTCAGGATATCTCAAACTATATTCTAAAGCAATCCCTGCACTCATAACACCAGTACAATTTACAGTGTTAACTATTGCTTCAGCATCAGTATTAAATACTGTTCCTTCTTGATATATTACCATATATTCTCCTTATAAAACTTTGTTTCATCAACAACAAATCGATTATCTTTGCCAAGTTTTTCGATGGCTAAAGTCATATCATTTTCGCACTTAAAATAAATCTTTTTTATTTTTGAAATTGGAACTTTATATGGAACTAAAAATTCTGAATTTCTATAATTCCTTGTTTCATCATCAAATGTATCAAAATATCCTGTTTCAAATATTTTTCCCCAATTGAAATTTTTTGCTATTGAAATATTTTTATGAATTGTTTTATTATAACCAGCTGGACAACCTTCTGAAAAATAACACTCATCATACAATAATGATTCATCAAATACCATTAAAACAGGATGCTTTTGATTAAATTTGATATAAGCACCTATGTTTGTAGGTGTAATTGGTCTATAATAAAACCTAACTTGTTTTTTTATAAATTCACCAGTTTTTTCAATTACAGACATATTTGAATTATCTTCAAATACAAATCCTTCTTCTTCAAGTAAATTACGAGATTTTAGAAACCCAGATTTGTAAATATCTATAAAGTTATTTAAATTTGCTGTATGACAAAATCCTTCAAATCCAAAAGACTTCATTATATTTAAAAGTTCTTCTTTATTCTGTATTTCACTTCGTCTTTTTCTGTCTTCAATTTCTTTTAGTTTTTTTAATCTTTCTTGTGAATAGTAATCAGTACTTGAAATATTCTCTATAAAAAAAGTTTTTCTTTTACAAACAGAACATATTTCTTCATTTTCTTTTATATAATTTAATTCACATTTAGGGCATTTGCCAACATATTTTATCTTTTGTTCAATAGCCATATGCTATACCTCTATATAACCATAATACAAAATTTCGTTTTAAAAATCAATAAATCAAATCATTATATAATTTATCTTCGATTCAATATTTACATATTGATATTTACCAATCTTTTGATATAATAAAACTAAGGAATAATTGTGATGTTATATGCAATTGGCGATGAAATACATCTATTAGAAGAAAAAAATAACATGTATTTTATAAAAAGATATACCATAACTAACATAATACATAATAAGTATTATGAACTTTTTGATGGTGAAAAAAAAGACTCAGTATCAATCTATAGCAATAATATTTTTAAAAATTGTGATACTGCTTTCAATGAAAGAGATAAAAGAATTAAATATAAACAAAAACTAAATGAAAAAAATAAAATTACATATCAAAAAATAAAACAAGAACAAATAAGAAAACAACAAAACACAAAAGTTCAAGATACGAAAAGTAAACCTGTAAATGAAATTACTGTAACACAAATAGGTAAATCCACTATAAAGAATTATTATTCAAAACAAGAACTTAAAGAACTTGTATTAAGGGTTCAAAAAAGAATCTTAGAAAAACGTTATGAAAAAAACTCTATAAAATCTTATTCTAAAAGAAATAATAATCCAGTAATACAAAATTCTAATGAAAAAAGAGTTGTGGAATACAAACCACCAAAACGAAGATATAATCCAAGATATGATGGTGATGCAAAAATAAGACCAATTGACGAAGGAATTGGAAAAAGAATTAGAGTAATAAAAAACTCAAGTGGTATTGTAATAAAAGTAGAAGAATACTAAAACCCCTCAACTTTATTTGCTGAGGGGTTGTTTTTAAAATGGAAGACTATCTCCAAATGAGGTCTTTTTCTTGTCATAATATTTATTAAATCTATATAGTCCAAATTTTTTTCTTAGAATTGGAGATTTTAAAGATAATTCTAAAAATTTAACAAAGTCTTCAGACCCCTCATTAAATTCTCCCGAATAAATTTTTTTATCTTTTGAATAGCACTCAATGTATGCTGGTGCAACATCTGTTACACCTAAACAATAATCAAAAGAATCTTTCAATGATTCTCTCAAAATATCAAAATTTCGTAATCCCAATCTAATTTTCCAAGAAACCGATTTTTGTAAAATATCATCTACTTCATTATCAACATAATCAACAGTGTCAGTAATAATTAAGAAGTCATTTGTAATAATTAATGTTGTATCTTCTATAAAATTATTAAAATTTAACAACCCTTTAGATAGTGTAATTTTCATTTTATCCGTATTCTTATATATTTTATATTTATCAAGTGGCAACCATTTATTACTCATCTAAATTTTCCCCATATAAAACGATTCTATAAACCTAGTTTAATCGCAATTATTAAATAAATCAATATTTATTTAATAAAATAACGACAAAAAACAATATAGAACACTATATAACAAAATACAATAATAATGGGATTTTCAATAAAGTTTTAGAAAAATTCGTAGAAAATTCGTAGAAGTCATAAAAAAACGGGGTTTTCGCCACGTTATTTTTTTGCCAAAAATAAATATAAACCCTGATAAATTCAGGGTTTACGATTGGTTGCGGGGGGAGGACTCGAACCTCCGACCTTTGGGTTATGAGCCCAACGAGCTGCCAACTGCTCTACCCCGCGATATAGGTTATATTGTTTTTACAACATAATTATATTACACTAATAAAAAAAATATGTCAATACCCTGACACATTTTTTTGAAATTTTTTAATATTAATTTGATATTTTTTAAAAATTTTTAGCAGTTTTTGTTATTTGCAAAAGCAAACAATGTTAAAACTTTAATCTTCAAAAATATAAAGATTTTCGCCTTTTTTGATCATTCCAAGATGTTCTCTTGCTTGTGACTCTAAATATTCAGGAGAATTAACATAATCGATATTGTCTTCAATAGATGCTTTTTCTGCAGTTAAACTGGCAATCATTTCATCATATTTTGCTGCTTTTCTTCTTGCCTTTCCAAGCGAAATAAAAGAGCCAACAGCCAAAACAACAACTGCCACAAAAAACAACATACAACCAGCAATAATTGCTTCAACCTTTTTTGTTTGTCTATAATTATTACTCATCAGTTAATTCCTTTTTTCTTTTTCGTAAGCACATTATATAACACTTTTGCAAAACTTGTAAAGAAAAAATCACCGCAAATTTTAACCAAAAACAAACCAAAAAGCATCAAAAGAAGCCCAAACCAGCAAAAAGTATAGTTGTAATAAAGGTTGCAAAACAAAATAAACACTCCGCCAAACAAAAGCCAATAACAAAAATCTGTTAAATTTGAAACATAAATATTTTTGTTTGCAGCAATTTTAACCAGTTTGCAAACCATAAAAAACAAGCCTAAAATCAGCCCCACCCACAAAAATCTTGTTGCAACAGAAATTAAATAACTTTTAAAAAACACTATTTAAAAACCTTTTTAAGAAGCGATTTTTTTGTAACTTTGTTTTCATACTTCAAACCAGAAATGTTTCCAGCTGCAATCAAAATCATTTCTTCTGGCGATAGTTTCAAAATTGAAAGGCCACTTCCAGAAACCACAATATAGCTATCTTGAAGTTTTGCAATAATTTCTTTTTCGGTGCTTGAAACAACTTCACCCACTCCGCAAATTTCAATCTTATCTCTGCCACTAATGTTAACCGTATGATTTTTTAGCAAATTTTTTGAACTAATTTCCATAATATTACCCCTTAAAAAGTATATTCAAAACAAAATTCAAACATACCGCAAAATCAATTGAATTTATTGAAAAATATATAAAACTATGCTATATTTTGATTAGGAGAATTATTATGCTTATAACAAAAGACACACCTTTAAACATAATTGAAACCGCAGTTGATGGCGACACCATTTATATCGACAAAGCCATTTCTCTTGACAGCAATTTTGTGGAAATTCTTCTTCAAAAATTTCCAAAGTCAAACATTTCAATTATCACAAGTTATGACCATTTAAACTATTCAACCGATGTGCTTTACACCCATGATGAACTTGAAAAACTTGCAGAAACTGTAAACATTGCAAGACAAAAATACGACAAAGATATTTCTTTTGACGAAGAGTTTTCAATTGAACAGGCAATTGATGCCAGTCGCAAACTCAACGAATGGGAAAAGTTTATCAATGAAGCAAAAATTGATGGAAAACCACTTTCACCACTTGAAAAATATATGGTTGCATATAGTTTGGTTTCAAAAAGATATTACAACCTTGAAAATGAAGGTCAAACAGCATCACTTTCAAGAAACATTATTAGTGTTTTAAACAATGACTACATTTGTTGTGCTGGATTTGCAAACACCCTTTCAAACCTTTGTTCAAGAATTGGAATCCCTTGTGTTTGCAGAACTTCTGCTGTTTGGAAACTTAGACCAGAAGAAAACACTTCAAAGTGGATTAACCATGCAAACTGTATTGTTAGGCTTGAAGATGACAAATATGATGTTCACGGCTTTTTCAATTCAGACCCAACATGGGATTCCATAAAACAAGAATATGCAGATCGAATTAATGACATCGACTTCAACTTCAATTTCACTCACTTCTTGATTCCACACAACGAATATATTGAAAGATTTCCAAATATTGTTCTTGACAGAATGACAACAAAAAGCGATGAATATCTTGAAAAAAGACCTTCCTTTGAAAGCCCAATTCTTGGAATCGATGCACTCTTTCCAGAGTTTCCAAAAACAACCCATATAAACGAAACTGTGTTCAACCCTGAATCACACGAAGTTGACTTTGCACTCATCAAACACCAAACAATAAAAAGACTTCTTGAAATTGTTGAAAAACTTCCAGAAAGAAAAATCATCGAACCTGCTGTTTTTAATGATTTTGAAGCTACATTTGACTCAATTATTGCATACTTTATTCAAGAAAGCATCGAAAGAAAACCAGAAGACAAAGGCGAATTCATTTATTATTTAATGAATTATTTTGGAACACTTTGTGACTATTTTTCAAAAGAACAAATTATGCAAATTCTTTCAAAAAAGATAGCAGATTATCCACTTGATGAACTTCAAAGCAACTATGAAAATCACAGAGTTAGTCAATTTGGAAAACTTAGTCAATATGACAGATATAAATTTGAATATTTAAAACAAAGAGGCAAAACAAAACCAATATCAAAAAATACACTTATGCATCTTTTTGAAACAGTTTTTCCTTTTATGTTTGAGTTTGAATCACAGGCAGAAAAAGAACAATTCTGTGAACAAATTTTATACAGATTTTCACCAATTGCACTTTTAGAAAATCAAAAGACACCAAATTAATGGTGTCTTTTTTAATTCATAATATTTTCAAATTGAATAAGCATTTTTTGAAGCAAAGTATTTCTAACTGCCGCAGATTTATTGTTTATCATATAAAACACATTAGACTGCTTTCCAATCAAAACAACCACTCTTTTTGCCCTTGTAACGGCGGTGTAAAGCAGGTTCTTATTCATCAAAAGTGGACTTCCACCCATAATCGGAATAATAACCACTGGAAACTCACTTCCTTGACTTTTGTGAATGGTTATTGCATAACTCAAAACAATTTCTTCAAGTTCTGCATAAGAGTAGCAAACTCTTCTGCCGTCATCAAACAAAACATAAACTTCATTAACTTCGGTGTTAATATCTTCAATATAACCCATATCACCATTAAACACACCTGAGCCGTATGTTGGATATCCAAACTGGTTATACTTTTCCCACTCTTGGTCATAGTTGTTAACCGTTTGCATAACCCTGTCACCCACTCTAAACACTCTTTTGTGAAGTTCTATTTGTTTTTTGTTAATGGCTGGTGGATTAAGTTTTTCTTGAATTAAAATATTAAGATTATCAACACCGGCAGTTCCCGCCTTCATAGCTGTTATAACCTGAATATCGTCACTTGAAATATCTTTAAAATATTTTGGCATTCGCTCTGCCATAAGCGAAACAATTTCATTTGCCACCGCATCTGGGTCACTTGTTGGCGAATAGAAAAAGTCACTTGACTTAACCGAAAGGTCTGGCATTTCAGAGTGGTTAATTTTGTGTGCATTGTGAGCAATCATACTGTTTTCATCTTGCCTAAAAATTTGAGTAAGCTCAACAACTTTAAAGCAGTCACTTGCAATGATATCCGCAAGAACATTTCCTGCACCAACACTAGGAAGCTGGTCTTTGTCACCAACCAAAATAAGCCTTGTGCCATAGTTAACTGCTTTTAAAAGTGAACTCATTAAAAACACATCAAGCATTGAAACTTCATCAATAATGATAACTTCTGCATCAAGCGGATTATTTTCGTTTCGCACAAATCCCCTTCCGCCACCACCAAAGTTGGCTTCTAATGCTCTGTGAATGGTTGATGCTGGTTCACCAGTCTGCTCTTCAAGTCGCTTTGCAGCCCTTCCTGTTGGAGCCATAAGCATACATTTCTTTTTTGCCGACTTAAAGATTTTTAAAATGCCTTTAACAATAGTTGTTTTTCCAGTTCCTGGCCCACCGGTAATAACTGCAACAGACTCACTTGTTCCTGCCAAAATTGCTTTCTTTTGCATTTCGTGAAGTGTGATTTTGTTCATAAGTTCATACTGCAAAATTTCATCTTCGCTGCCATACTTTTGAACAACTTCACCAGCAGACAAGTTAAGAAGTTTTTTCGCAATATAATCTTCCATTGAATAATATTTTGAAATCGCAACGGCAGACTTTTCATTATGCTCAACTTTTTTTATACTGCCCACAATTTCAAGGTCAAGAATCGCCGCTTCAACATTTTCAATATATCCGTCATCAAGTTCAAGAACTTCAATTGCAAGTTTTTTAAGTTCATCTTCATAAGCCACAGTTGAACCGTGCTTTTCAGCAATCTCAGAAAGTGCAAACAAAACACCTGCTTTTATTCTTATGTCGCTGTCAAACTTGACACCAATTTTAATGGCAATCTTGTCAGCGGTTTTGAATCCAATGCCGTCAATATCTTCAATAAGTTTATAAGGGTTTTCAGAAATAATATCTTCTGTGCGGTATTTATATTTATTAAAAATCTTCACCGCCATATTAATTGAAATGTCATATTTTTGCAAAAACATAACAGCTTCTTGCATCTTTTTGATATCTTTGTAAGTGTTGTGGATTTCATTAGCTTTTTTTATGCTAATGCCCCTAACTTCTGCCAAGATGCTAGGACTGTTTTCAATAATATTCAAAGTTTCTTCGCCAAACTTTTTAACGATGTTGTGAGCAGTGACTTCACCAACACCAGAAATAAGCCCACAAGACAAATATCTTTCAATGGCAGTTGTATCGGTTGGTTTTTCAACCTTAACATAATCAGCTTCAAACTGCTCACCATATCTTTTGTTGATTTTAAACTCACCTTCAAGTTCAAGGGTTTCACCCTTTCCAACAATTGGAAACTTGCCTGTTGCGGTAATCATTTGTCCAGCAGAAAAAAGCTCTACAATAGTATAGCCGTTTTCACTGTTTCGATATAATATTCTTTCAATGATTCCTTTAAGTTTCATACAATTATAGTAAACCAAATATCATCTATTGTCAATTTTATAGTGATTTCATCATCCAAATTTTCAAATCAAAAATAAATAATTTTATCGGTTTTTGCAAACAATAAAAATATGAAAAAGATAATTTATTTATTTGGCTTTTTGTTAGTCTTATCAAGCATAATGTTATATCCCAAAACATTTAAACAAAACCCCGCAAAAGCAAATTGCAGCACACCAAAAATGGCAATTGTTATTGACGACTTTGGCAGTTATGACCAAAGCGGAGTTGAATTGCTTTCAACCAGCCCTGCAAAACTCACCTGTGCCGTGCTTCCAAATGTTGACAACACAATTCAAAACATAAATCAGTTTTCTGCTTTGGGACACGAAATTATTTTGCATATGCCAATGCAATCTCATGTAAATCTACCTGAAGACTGGTATGGCCCAGTTTATATCAAAAACCACGACACACCAGAAACCGCTGTTCAAAAACTTGAAAGCTGTTTAAAAGAATTTCCGGCTGTGAAAGGTTTTAATTTTCATATTGGCTCTGGTGTGAGCAGAAACCAAACACTAATGACCGCAATTTATCAATTTGCAAAAAATAACAACTTATACTTTTTAGACAGCAGAACAATTGAAACAAATTCGCCAGAAACTGCTGCAAAAAACACGGGTTCAATATATTTAAAAAGAGATGTTTTTTTAGAAGCAGACAAAAATCGGTCTTATCAAGGTGTTAAAAACCGACTAATTGAAACCGCCAACCTTGCCAAAGAAAACGGCTATGCAATTGCCATTGGCCATGTTGGAGCAGAGGGCGGAACAAACACCGCCACCGCCATTTTAGATAGCATAAAAACCATCGAAGATATGGGTGTTAAAATTGTTCCACTATCAGAAATTGTTGAAGACATAAAAGCAAATGGTTAAACAATTTGTCAAAAACAAACAAATTTAAAAATAATTGATTATTAGTTTCACATTCCTTTCATAATTTGATAAACTTGTTTTAGGAGAAAATTTTTATGAAAGGAATTATTATTTCAATTGAAGGCACTGACGGTGCTGGAAAACACACACAACAACAATTATTATTAAATGATTTAAAGGCTGCTGGATACTCTGTGGTTGACCAAAGCTTTCCAAACTATGAAAGCAACTCTTCTGCCCCAGTAAAAATGTATCTTGCTGGAGAGTTTGGAAGTTCTGCAAATTCACTTGATGCATATCAAGCATCTGTGCTTTATGCGGTTGACAGAATGTGCACTTATAAAAAAGACCTTGAAAGCCATTATAACAATGGTGAAATCATTTTATTTGATAGATATGTTCAATCAAACTTTATTCATCAATGCTCAAAAATTGATGAAATGGAAAAGAAACTTGAATTTATTAAATGGGAAGAAGAACTTGAATATAACACTCTTGGACTTCCAAAACCAGACCTTGTTTTCTTTATTGAAATGCCTGTTGAAAAGAGTATGGAACTTGCAAGAGCAAGAGCTGAATATAAAACTGGTGACACAAAAGATATTCACGAAGAAGACACTTCTTATATGACCAAATCATACAACAACGGAATCAGCCTTGCAAAAGAACTTGGCTGGACACTTGTTCACTGCTGCGATGATGACGGCAACTTAAAAACAATTGAAGCAATTCACGAAGAAATTATGGCTGTCGCAACAGAGTTCTTAAAGTCGCAAAATATTGAAAAATAATGCTAAATGCAACAAAAAAGATGGTTTCCATCTTTTTTTTGTTGACTGGAAATATTTTTTTATTTACTATAAATTTAATAATACAACCTTAAAAAGGAGTTTTTTATGGGCAATCATACATATAATTTTTATAAAGATAATATGCTTGAAGTAATCTATTTATTAAGAGAAGCAAAAAAAGCTAACAAACAATTAAAGCTTAAAGTTAAACTTTTTGATTCAACAGTAGTTCTTAATTCAAATCAATCAGAAGAAGAATGGTTAAGTTTACTTAAATTACAATCAATAAACGACTTAACTGAACATTTTTTTTATAGAACTTATTATAGCCAAAAAGCACTTATGAGCAAAGCAGGATTCCTTGAATTTCAATTCGATAAATGTAAATATGACATTTACCCACAAAGAGCACAACAGTTTATTGAATTCATTGAAAACTTGCCAGAATTTGAATATGCTTATGATAAAGAGATTTCAGTAAGATACAATCCACCAAAACCGGGTTACACATTTATTACACCTGTTGTTGAATCTATTCTTCAAATAAGTAAACAAAAGACTGGCAATCCTGACAAAGCATTTAAAGAACTTTTAAGATCCATTAAAAGAGACGAAGAAGATGCCTTATATTACGGCGAGTCAACACCTAAAAAATATGATCGTGAAACAATCTACACCGCCCTCATCACTTTCTATCCAGGTGGTTATGACTTAGTTAAAAAATACGATCCTAAATTTATTGAAGCAAATGCTCAAAAATTTAAAAGTACTGTTACTGAAAATGAAAGATTTGACATTGAACTTCTTCAAAGATCAATCGATCCAGTTCTTGAAAAGTCTCCTGTTCAAATTGCAAAAGATATCATTAAGAAAACAATTGTTGAAAAAATTACAGAGCAACAAAAATATGGTTTCGATGCACACATAATAACCAATTTAGATATCTTAGAATTTTCAGAAATCTATGACCTATTAAAAGGTGCAAAAGATAGTGGAATGACAATCACCGTAAATGAAACATCGTCGGCAGAAGATGAATCAACATGGTATAAACAAATTTTAAATCAAACTCAAGAATCTTATGAAAAAGATCAATCAAGAAAAGCCGAACAAGAAAAAATTCTTGCCGAAATCAAAACAAAATACATCGACGGCATGAGACCACACATTCATCCACAAAGATTCCAATTATGGAAAAAGTTTGTAAATTGCTCAATCATAGTTCATGAATGGGGTATGCCTCTCGTTCATCTTGATCCTATAATTCCAGCCTTAGCTGAATATATTCCAATGGTAAACGAAAATTCAAACCGTCTTGATAAAAAAGTTGTATCAAGTATTAATCAAATTGACGGACCATTAAACACAGCATCCATTATAAATATTCTCTTATTCTCAAAAAACGGTCCTGAGTTTGTAAAACAACACTACGATTTTATATATGAAGTTCGTAAAGAAGAATGCGATCAAATCGCCGCTGAAAATGCTCTCTTTGAAACACAACTTCAAAAAACACAAAATCAATAATAAAAATATATAAAGGTTCATCATTATGGAAGTTCATAATCCATTATATTTAAAATATGCAAAAAAATATACAGACAACACTCCAACAAAAAAAGGTGCTTTGCATTTAAGATATTTTACAACAGACAAACAATATAAAAGAGCTGAAGAAACCATTGTTAAACCAGACGGATCTGACAAAAAAATCTTTACAGATACATATCATAGCGGACACCCATTAACCATTGGATATATTATTTCACATCTAAGAGATGCAAAAGAAAAAGGCATCAATATTTGTATTCATGCTCTTGCAAATGATGTTCATTATAAATCATACCAAGATCCTTGTGAATTATATTCTTTATTTCAAAGTGAAGATGAGTGGTTTGTTGCACTCACAGGTTACACAAAAGAAAAATATCTTCAATTTTTTAACAAACCAAATGACTCACGAGAAAAAAAACCTGTTGATTATTTAACAGGTCAAAGCCTAACACAAATGGCTGACCAAGTGCTTGATTTTTATATTTTAACCGTTAATAAAAACATAAGATTTTATGAAACACCAGAAGATGCTGCAAATATAAATTCAAACTATTTAACATATGCTGATATTTTTGAAATTTTGGAAATTGCAAAAGAAGAACAACGACTTGTAACAATCAACATACAACATCCAAAAGTATATCACTTGTTAACCACATTATATTCACTTCCTGAAAATCAATTTGATTGGTTAAAACATATAGTCACTGCAGCAAAACTTCCAAAAATGCCTGGATATAAATATGGTTTTGACCCAATGTTAAAATTTTATTTAGACAAAAAAGTGATTACAGAAAATCCATTTGCTATAAAAAGACAACTCAAAACAGTGCAAGAAGAAAGTGATGTCGAACTTGAAAACGATGTTCAAGACAAACAAAACTCGCAAACTGACACTTCTTCTGACACAAAAACAAAAAAAAGATTTAAAGTTTTTAAAAGACAATCTCTCTTTAAAAAGCAATCAACCGAATCAGAAAATCAAAAGAAAAATGACGACACTGAATCAAATTCTTTTTCATAAAAAATATTTTAAATATTATTTAAACACAAAAAAACACTCACGGTTTGTGAGTGTTTTTTGTTTATTAATAATTCTTTGCTTCAAGTTCAAAGTATGCTTTTGGATGTGCACAAGTTGGACAAATTTCTGGAGCTTTTTCACCAATGTGAATATGTCCACAGTTTCTACATTTCCAAACATGAATACCAGTGTCTTTTGTGAAAACTTTGTTTGTTTCAACATTTTCTAAAAGTTTCAAATATCTTTCTTCATGATGTTTTTCAACTTCGCCAACCATTTTAAACTTTGCAGCGATTTCTAAAAAGCCTTCTTCTTCAGCAACTTTTGCGAATTCTGCATACATATCAGTCCATTCATAGTTTTCGCCTTCTGCAGCTGCTTTAAGGTTTTCAGCGGTAGATTTGATTTCGCCACCTTCTAAATATTTAAACCACATTTTTGCATGTTCTTTTTCATTTTCAGCTGTTTCCATAAAAAGAGCTGCAATTTGTTCATAGCCTTCTTTTTTAGCCTTACTAGCAAAATAAGTATATTTGTTTCTAGCTTGTGATTCACCAGCAAATGCAGTGTGTAAATTTTGTTCAGTTCTTGTTCCCTTTAATTCTTTCATAATTGTTCTCCTTTTATTTTAAGCAATCTATGCTTATTTCCATTAGTTTATTCGGCATTATAATCTTTGACATCAATTTCTGAAACAGTTTCACCTTTCACAAGATAAGCTTTGTCTGAAATTCTCATCATAGAAAGGTCGCTAAGTGAGTCTGAATAAAAAGCCTCTAATTTAGCTTTTGGATAAACCCTTTTAAACTCTTCAACCTTTGCTTCACCATAACAGTTTTTGCCATAGATTTTGCCTGTTTTAACATTATAATTTGTAGCAAGATAATTTTTTATGTTAAGCATATCAAGCACAGGTTTAATAATAAATGAAAGCGAAGCAGAAACAATAATATCTTCATCATCTTTCTTTTGTGGTGGATACCACTTCATTAATCTGTTAGCATGTCTTGCCCAAAACTTATCTACAATTTTTTCAATGTTTGAATGCCAAGGCACAAAGAAAAACATACATTCTTTAAATCTTTTTTTGCCCATAATTTTCATACCATAAAGTGCAAACACAATTAAAAAGTATGGAATAAAAACAAGCAAATATGGTCTAGAAAAAACCATATAAAAGAAGAAGTCTGTTGAACTGTCGCCTTTATAGATTGTTTTGTCAAAATCGTAACCTACCATAATATCTCCTACAAGTTTATTATATAAAAAAACTAGGTGTTCGTCAAACAAACACCCAGCAAAATATCAATTTTTTATCATTATTTTCCGCTTATTTTAACCGAAATTTTTCTTCGTGAAAAAATTACATAAAAGACAATAAAAACAATCATTGCGGCATTAAGCACACCCGCCAAAACATTAATTGTTTCAAAACCAGAAAATCTGTTAACTGCCGATTCAGAAAGTTTTACAAATTGAATAATGTCAAACACAACAACAAACAAATCAAACAAAACAACCAAACACACAGAAATTGCAACGGCAAAAAATAATTTATTGTTTTTAAATTTATAAACAAGTTTACTCATTTGCAGTCACCTCCTGCATCATATCTTCTTTTGTTTCATATTCGATATAATATTTACCTTCTGCATCTGGCAAAAGTTGTTCAAAGTCACCTGTTTGTGATGTTGGAAAAAATGGATTTGATGGAGCAAACACAATAGTTGCAGTTTGACCAACAGCCACATAATCAATAGTTTCATTTGCAACATATCTGTTTGTGGCAATATATCTATATCCGTTTCCAATTTGCATTTCTGTTTGACCTGTTCCATAGTCATAATAAGTTTTTGCAGAACCAACATAACCAGCAATTGCACCATAAAGTTTCATATTTTCTTTGTTAAATGCTGTTTTATTAACAAACTCAACAACCGCATAGTTATCAACAAGTCTGCACTCATTATTAAGCCCAGCAACACCACCTGCATAAATTGCAATTTTATCTTCGCAGTTTGAAGCAGTTTCTATCTTACCTTCAAAACCGCATTTTTCAACTTCACTATTGTTCCAGCCAATAATACCACCTGCATAAACGATTCCTGTTTCACTAACCGATTTTAAATCACACTCAGCGAAACAACTTTCAACAACAGGATAATATTGTGCAACTTGATTATCATCAAGAGGAATCAAGTTTCTACAAGCAATGCCACCTGCAATTGAAACAGTATCATTGCTGCCAGAAAAAATATTTGCTGTGTTTTTTGAATTTTTTACATCATACAAATTCTCACAAACAATTCCTGCTGCAAGACCAACCGCAATATCTCCCTCTGCAGAAACAAGTCCACTATTGTTGCAGTTTTCAACAGTTTTATTGTTTTGACAAGAAATCCCTGCCGCAAGAGTATGTACCTCACCCTCTGCAAGTGTTTCAAGAGTTGATTTTGCAGATATCTTTGCATAGTTGGTAGAATTTTTCACCGTGCCATTATTTGTCATTGCAATACCAGCACAGTTTGGATTCCACTCTTTTGCAGATGTTTGTTCGAGTTCAATTTTATTAATTGCCGAATCAATTGTTCCATTGTTTTCAGCAACGATTCCAGCAAGGTCAACTGTGTCAGCAACAAACTTGCCACCAGTTGTTTCACAATTTAACACAGTTCCATCATTCTTTCCGATAATTCCAGAAATGTATGCATTTGAATCACCAACATTTGTGGCAGTGGCAGTCAAACTAACATTTGTGTTTGAAACAGTTCCACTGCTAACAGCCGCAACAACTGACACAAAAATATCAATAATATCATCTTCCGATTTCTTTTCAGGTGGATCAATTGTCGCAGAAATGGTTCCAGAAAAATCGCAATTATCAATATTTCCTGTTAAATTTTCTGCAAAAATTGCAAAGTTTGAAGAAATTGTTAAGTTTGAAACCGCAAAATCAATTGCAAGATTTTTAACAGTTCCAGACAAATTTTTAATCATTGCAGTTGTTTGATTTTCACTCAAAACAATCAAGTTATCCTTTCCGTCAATTGTTCCAGTGAAATTTTTCGTTGAAACAGATTCTGTCAAAATGATATCATCTGTCAAAACATAATATTTGTCACCTTTTTCAATTGCCTTTTTAAATTCATATTCATTAGCAATATAAATTGGTGAACTTTCTGTTCCTTTGCCAAACACAATATCAACAATTGAACCAGACAAAAATGAAAGCAATGACAAACACAAAAACAAAACAGCTGTCACACCAGCCACAATTTTTTGTTTAATTGTAAATTTTTTTGCAGCAATTTCAAAATTTGTCGTTGTGGTTATTATTTCAATATTTTTGTTTAAATTGTATATTTTCTTAAATTTTAACAATATTTCTTCATTTTTATAAAGAAATTTATATTTTTGTTTTATAAGATTTCTTTCATCTAAAACCCCAAGCATCAAAATTGGATAAACAATTTCTTTGCTATCTGCAAAAAATCGAAGTGACTTTTTTGCCTGTTTTTTAAATGCTTTATAAATTTCAAAATACTCAGGAACAACTTCAAATTTATTAATTGGAGTCATAAACCTTTCATATTTTGAAAGTATCTTTTCAGCCTTATACAGATAACAAAGTGAAAGCAAAGGAAACCTTCCAAATGAAATATTAAGGTCAGATTTTGACAGCATAAAAGAACTGAACAATTTTTCATTGTCAGTTTTAATTGCTTCAAAAATTTGCCTTAAATTTTCTTTTTCCATACAATTCCTTTATGCTATTTCTTTTTGGTTTTCACTTTTCTAGATTCAGCCCATTTGTCTAAAATGTCAAAGATATACTCTTCATTAACATCTTGCTTTTCAACAATCTTTTTCAACAATTCATTTGAAGAAGTATAGGCTTCAGCAAGTGAATCAATACTCTTCTTTTCTTCTTCAAGTCTTTTAGCAACATTTTCATTGCCATCTTTAATTGACTGAATAGCCTTTGTGTTGTTCACAATGTTTTCTGCAACATCTTTATTAATAAAGTCGCCCACAGATTGAAGGTTTGCATTATATTGGTCAAGACTCTTTTCAAGTTCTTTAATGTTATAATATCTTCTCTTTTCTTCAATGATGGTGTCAAGTCTGCCAATTTGTTCTTCGGCTTTCTTTTCAAGCTCATCAACAACAGAAAGTCTTGAACTAACTGCTTCAAACTTTGAAATAATATTTTCAACACCTTCAGTATATTTTCCAGAAGTTCTCAAAAATTGGTCAACTTTTCGAACCAATTCTTCAGACTTTTCTGCTTGACTTGCAAGAAGTTTATAAATTTCAGAAAGTTTTGCTTGAACATCACCAGAAAATGCTTCATCAAGTTTATCAACATCGTTTTTCATTGCAACATAAGTGTTCAAAAATTCGTGCATATCTGCTTGAATTGGCACAAGCATTTCTCTGTAACCCACAAATGCATCAATGAGTGCATTAACTTCATTATTGTCCATTATTTTTTCTCCTTAAAATTTTTATTAAAGTTTTTAAGTTTTTCTTTAATTATTCTATGACTTTCTCTCATTTGCTCTAAATCAGCCTTAACAACATCAACGATAAGTTTTTGAGCTTCGTCATTATCATCGAAATCAACATAAAACTTAACAATTTCAGCATCAAGTGTAGCTTTGTTTTTGCCTTCAAGATTTTCCAAAAACTCAACAAGTTTTGTGTCACCAGAAATCGCAAACTGTTCTTTTGCTTCTTGCACAAGTCCAGCCTTCCAAAGTTTGATTCCGGCATCTTTATTTCTGCCTTTAAACACAAACTTTTCAAATGCTTCAATCTTTTCATTTTGTTGAACTCTTATCACATCATCTTCAAACTTATCAGCATAAAATCTAGCATTGTCAAATTGTCCAAGTTTGATAAACTCTGCAATTCTTTCCAAAATTTCATCATCATCAATTTCAATCTTGCTAATAACTTCGGTAAATCTTTGATAAGTTTCACTTCCAGTAAGTTTTTCAAAATTACTATCAAAAAACTCATCAAACAGCTTTATCTTTTCATTTTCAAAAACAAACAAGTTATGCTTTGCTCTTGAAACTGCAACATAAAACAAATTGAAATAATATCTATAAACAGAGTTTTCATCAGCCTGTTTATGGTTAATGTTAAACTCTTCCAAAGTCTTCCATTTGTCATTGTTTGAAGACAATATGTTATAAAGCAAAACGGTATCTCTTTCAAGACCTTTAACTTCTGAAATAGTCAAAATTTCTTGCTTTTTAAACAATTCTCTAAGCTCTTGCTTTTGCTTTAAATCATTAACCAAAATTGTAAAGTTTTCAAATTTTTGGTTTTTGAGCTTATTAACAAAACTTTCGTCTGTTGAATAAACCACATTGGTAATCGCATCAGAATCAACACTCTTTCCTGTAAGCACAAAACTATGTGTTCCGAATTGTTTTGTGTTGATGCTGCTGAGGTCGTCCAATATCTCAACAATTCGTTTATTGTTTCTATAATTGCTTTCAAGTTCTGCAACATTGGTGAGGTCTTCATCATACATAAGCCTTTTAAGATATGCAAAGCTGAAATATGATGGGTTAATCATTTGAAGAGCATCACCAACCGCGAACATTTTAATTGAAATCTTTTTGAACAAATTTAAATTAACTTCGGTAAAATCTTGCACCTCATCAATAATTGAAAGTGAATATTTCTTAATTTTTTGACTATTTTGCAATAATTTTCTAGAAAATTTATTGTTATCATAAAGATTTTGCGATTTTTGATATTCGGCATAAAGTTTTGCAATGCCATAAATAACTTCACACTCTTGTGAAGAAAAGCTGTTTTCTCTTTTCTTTTTATACTCTTCAAGTTCAAGCATTTCTTTTTTGTCATCAATGTATGAACCAAAAATCAAACCATAAATTTCTTTATAAATTATTGACCTTGAAATATTTTTAAGTTTATCAAGTCTGCTTTTAAGTTGATGGTCATTGACATTTTTCAAGAACTCTTTAACGAAAGTTGACTCATCTGACACATCAGGAAGTTCATCAAACTCTTTTTTGTAAATATCTTCAATCAAATAATAATCAACATTGTTTTCCAAAAACTGAACAACTTTATCCAATTTTTTAAGAAGGTTAACTTCACTATCAACAATCAAAAATATACCAAGCCTGTTTTCGATTGCCGTTTTATGATTTTTGTCTAAAAACACAATTCGATTGTTTCGATAATCTTCAATAAATTGCTTTATGTTGTTTTTAAAAAGCTCAATTTTATTTTTGGTATCTATCAAAAGACCTCTTGAAAAAGTAGTATATAACACTCTTCCTGTATAGTTTCTACAAGCAACAAAAATAATTTTGCTTATACAGATATTTGTCTTTCCGCTTCCTGCAACACCTTGAACCAAAACATTTTGATTTTCAATTTCAACAAGTTCTTGTTGTTTAAATGAAAGCATAGGAAGGTTAACATATTCAGCATTTGAAATAAAATAAACTTTGTTAAAATCAAGTTCACTTGCATCTGTCACCCAGTCTTTAACTGTGATTTTAAAAATTTTAGCCGCTCTCACATAAGAATTTATTCTTTGGTCATTTGACTTTAAATCTTCAAAACCGCTCTCATCAGAAAAGAACACAATGTCATAAGGTCCAATGTTTTCATTGTTTTGAATTTGAAAACCAAATTTAAACAAATATGAAAAACTTTTATCAAATGTTTCAACCTTAAAACAATTTGTGTCGTCAGTTTGACTATCATACTTTTCTTTTAAATCTCTTGCAAATGATTGCAAACTTTCAGATATTTTTAAAATGAATTTATCAATTCCAGCAAGTTTTTTTGTTTGATAAAAAAACCTTTCAGTTTTATAAATTTTTGTATCACTTGAAAGAATTTGTTTACCAGTATTAACTTCAATGCTATATTCAATATCCATTATACAATCAAATCACTCGCTATAATTTTTAAATTTCCTTGAATTATGTCTTTGATTTCATAATTCTTTTTTGTTCTGTTATCAACAACTCTGTTTCTGTCAAAATCAAAGATTAACACTGCCGTATCAGAAAAAATTGCAGTTTTCATTGAATTTCTTTGATTTTTTATATATTTTTCATTATTTTCTTTTGATTTTTGCAGAATTTTTTGTTTAAGTGCAGCCATTGCTTTTTCTTTATTTTTGCCTTGACTTCTCTCATCTTGACACTCAGCAGTTATTCCTGTTGGAATATGAATAAGTTTAACAGCTGACTCAGTTTTGTTTATATGCTGACCACCTGCACCGCTTGATTTTGAAATTTGAATTTCAATATCTTCTTCCTTAAATTCAATTTCAGATTCATCAGACAAAAGTACAACCACCAAAATCAAACTCTCATTTCCATTTTGAACTTTTTTTATTGCACCATTAAAATTCTTTAAAACTTCATAAGAATTTTCACCAACAACAAAAAGTGAAATTTGTGATTCTGTTTCAGAAACAATTTCAACTTTAAGTTCATTTTCATTTGCAAAGTTTTGAAACATTTCTTTTGTTTCAACAACAAAGATTTTGTCACCCGCTTTGTGTGAAATTTCAATCTTTGTTTTTTGATTAGCTTTTTCGCCTCTTTCATAATACATTGATTTTATTTCATCAAACAAAACGGTTGATTCTGTTTCAATTTCTTGAATTTTGTTTTTCAAAATGGCTTTTTCTGATTCATCTTCTTCAATTTGCAAAAGTTCATTTGCAACCAAAACATCTTGAAGAAGTTGCTTATATTTTTTAAATGCTGTAGCAATATTTTTAACTTGATTTCTCTTAGTTAAATAATGCACAAAAAGTTTATTATCAGACATAATTTCAACTGCTGACAAAAATTCAGAATATTCATCATATTCTGTTTCAAATTTTTCAAATAAATTAAAATACTTTTGAGTTACAGCATCCATATTAACATAATACCAAATATATTATTATTTTTCAATTATAATTTAAACAAATAATATTCTATGATTCCTTTAAATTTATAAAAAACCTACAAAATTAAGTTTTGATAAGCCAGTTTGTTGTGTTATTATATAGTTGTATTTTAATTATAGGAGAATTTTATGAATTTTACACTACTTGGATGCGGCCGTTGGGGCTCATTTATTGCATGGTATTTAGATAATAAAAAGAATTACACTGTAACAGTTTGGGGTCGAGGTGGCGACTCAACCGTTACAAATTTAATAAATACAAGAAAAAACGAATATGTTGAATTTCCTGAAAGCATTGAAATCACAACCGACCTTGAATATGCTATGAATAAAAGTGAATATATCATTATTTCAATCAGTTCACAAGCCGTTAGAGATTTGATGTCAAAGGTCAGCAAAATCGAATCATATAAAAACAAGAAATTTATTCTTTGTATGAAAGGCATTGAAGAAACAACTGGTTTAAGACTTTCAAGCATATTAATTGAATTTGGTGTTGATCCACAAAACATCGCTGTTTGGGTTGGTCCAGGACACATTCAATCATTCACACAAAACATTCCTAGTTGTATGGTTATTGACTCATATAACAAAGAACTTTCAGGTTTTCTTGTTAATAAACTCAAAACCGACCTTATCAGATTTTATCAAGGTCAAGACATCATTGGTTCAGAAATTGGTGCTGCAGCAAAAAATGTTATGGGAATCGCTGCCGGTCTTCTTGACGGTATGGGCTTCTCAACCTTAAAAGGTGGACTTATGGCAAGAGGCACAAGAGAAATTTCAAGACTCATCAAAGCTTGTGGTGGCAACGAATTTTCTGCTTATGGTCTTTGCCATCTTGGTGACTACGAAGCCACACTTTTCTCTCAATATTCACACAACAGAATGTGGGGTGAATCTTTTGCAAAAGGTGAAGAATTTCCAAAACTTGCCGAAGGTGTTATGACATCTTCTGCCCTTCTTAAGATGGCAGAAAAGGTTAATGTTGAACTTCCTATCACTCAAATTGTTAATGATGTAATCAATAATAGAATCACAAAACAAGAAGCCATTAAAGAACTTTTTGCAAGACAAATCACAACAGAGTTTTAAAAAAACTGCAAAAATGATAAAAAATAAGTAAAAAATATTAAAAAATAAAAGATATAGCAAAATTGCTATATCTTTTTTACTTTATTCTAAAATTAATCAAATTCTCTTTATCTTGTTTTTCAACTTGAAAACTGTCTCTGCACTTGCATATTGCTTTGTTTTGAACAAACTTTGCAAGGGTTTTCTTTTGAAACAAATTATAAGTTTTTTCTTTAAATTTCATAAATGCAAAACTCAAAAGCCAAGCAATTGCCATTTGCACATAATAAGCAGAATTTTTAACCTGCTCACACATTAAAAGAATTTTATCAATATATTTTTCTTCCAAAAAACAAGTCATTAAAACAATAATTCCAAATCTTGAAACAAATTCTTTATCGCTATAACAAAGGCTTAAATAATAATCAAAATATTTCTCTTTGTTTTCACTATTTTTCAATGTCTTCATTGTTGAAACAGTTGAGTCACAAGTTGACCAATTATCAATTTTGGTCACCCACTTTTCAAAATAAGTTTTTTGCTCATTTAAATCTTTTAAACTTGCAATCACAAGACCTTGAATTAAAGTTTCTTCATAAAACTCATCTTTATCACTTTTTGCAAGTCCAATTTCTAAAAACTTTTGATATCCATTTTTAAAAATCTTGTTTGCAGTATCTCTAATTTTTGACATTGCAATTGCAATAACTTCTTGTTTTGTGTTTAAAATTGCAATATGTCTTTTATGATTTTCAATTGTTTCGTTTTTTGAAGCTGATTTTAAAAACAAAATAAAGTTTTGATAATCACTATCGTCAGTTATTTTATAGTTAAACATTATTTAACCTCATAAACTGATTTGAGTGAAGAAAGTTTGTTTTTAACTTGAGAAAGTTGATTTTTATCTTTAACCAAAACACCAACCTTAATCACAAGTTCAGAATTTGCAGTTTCGCTTGTATTGATTGACTGAACTTTAACACCAACTTCTGCAAGAGCATTGGTAATTTCAATATAAATTGAACCATTATTTTTTGCAAGAATATCAATGATTGATGTAAAGGTATAGTTTTGATCGTTAGAAATATTCCAATCAACTTTAATAAATCTAGACTTTTCAAGCTTTTCAACATTTTCGCAAAGTCTATTATGAATAACAATTCCCCTGCCTCTTGAAACATATCCAACAATGTCATCACCAGGGATTGGATTACAACACTTGCAATAATTGGTTAACATTCCCTCAGCACCCAAAATTTCGGCTTTATTTTCAATTTTAACAGGGTTTGCAGTTACTTGATCAAGAACTGTTTTATTTTTCTTTTCTTCTAAAATTCTGGCTGAAATAAGTGCATTAACAACCTTTTCTGAACCAATTGAACCGCAACCAACCGCTGCAAAAAGTTCATCAAGCGACAAGAGTGCATGTCTTTTTAAAATCGGATTATACCAGTCTTCTTTAAGCAAACTTGAAAGTGAAATTTCATTAGATTTTGCAACTTGTTCAAGCATAGACTTTCCAAGTTTAATATTTTCATCTTTCATTTGTTTTTTAAAGAAACTATTAATTTTTTGTTTTGTTGAGTGAAGCTTAACATGTTTAAGCCAGTCCCTTGATGGACCCTTTGAATTTGCCGCTGTCAAAATTTCAACAACATCACCATTTGAAAGAGTTGAAGTGAGTGGAACCATTCCACCATTAACCCTTGCACCAACACAGCGATTTCCAACTTCGGTGTGAATTGCATAAGCAAAATCAATTGGAGTTGAATTTTCAACAAGCTTGATAACCTTACCTTTTGGAGTTTGAACGAAAATTTCACCTAAATAAACATCTGTTTTGAGTTCTTCCAAAATATCGTTTG
>JAZRNH010000008.1:0-15703 GCA_045648025.1 Clostridia bacterium | reverse complement strand
CATAAGGTTTTTTTAATACTTCACACTAAAAGGAGAATAATAAATGTCAGCAAATTTTGAAAATAAAAAAGTTGTTGTAAGTGAAATTGAAGAACTTGCTAAGAATGCTAAATCTATCGTTCTTGTTGACTACCGTGGTCTTACTGTATCACAAGTTTCAGAAGTTAGAAACAACGCTAGAAATGCTGGTGGTATTTATAAGGTTTACAAAAACAGACTTATGAAGATTGCTTTTGAAAATCTTGGAATCACATTCCCAGCTTCTGATTATGAAGGCACAACTGCAGTTTTATTTCACCCAACTGACGAAGTTGCTCCTGCTAAAATTGCACTTGATGGTTCAAAGAAGTTTAACACTCTTAAATTAAAATCAGGTTTTGTTGCTGGAAAGTATTATAACACAGAAGAAATCACAGCACTTGCTAATATCCCATCAAGAGAAGTTTTACTTGGACAACTTGTTGGATTACTTACAAGCCCAATGCGTTCACTTGCTGTTGGTTTAAGTGAAATCGCAAAGAAAAATGCGTAATTAACGCAAAAACAAATTTTTAAAAATTAATAATTAAATTTATAGGAGATTATAAATATGTTAGATACACAAAAATTTATTGAAGAAATCAAAGCATTAACAGTAGCTGAACTTAATGACCTTGTTAAAGCTATTGAAGAAGAATTCGGAGTTTCTGCTGCTGCTATGGCAGTTGCTGCTCCAGCTGCTGGTGGTGCTGCTGCCGCAGAAGAAGAAAAAACTGAATTTAATGTAGTTCTTACAGATGTAGGTGCTAACAAAATCGCAGTTATCAAAGTTGTTAGAGAAATCACAGGACTTGGTCTTGCTGAATCTAAAGCTATGGCTGAAACACCAAACTCAGTTATCAAAGAAGCAGTTGCTAAAGAAGCTGCTGAAGAAATGGTTAAGAAATTCGCTGAAGCTGGTGCTAAAGCTGAACTTAAGTAATTTTAGCAAAATATATAATAAGTGTGAAGACAAGAGTGGACAGTTTGTTCACTCTTTTTTGTTGCAAAAATTTTAATTTGCTGTCAAATTTCAACTGATTTGGTGGTTTTTTTATGATTTTGACGGCAATTAACAGCTTATTTTATTTACAAGTCTTGAAAAAAAAGTTAATATATAATTAGAAATTAATATTGTGAGGTATTATGGACTTTATTGATTTTATGTTACATGACGAAGCTGTTGTTGGCCCATATAGGTCAATTGATGCAACAAATCACACTCCATCTAGTCATGGAATGAAGCATATTGCTGGTGTTGTGAAGTTGGCGGACAGGCTTGGAAAACTCTTTAATTTTTCCGAAAGAGAACTATTGATATTAAAAACAGTTGAAGTTCTTCATGATATTGGACAGGTTGGTGGGGTGAGAAAAGACCACTGGTTTAAATCTGCTGATTTCGCCAGGGAATATTTGCCACCAAAAAACATTTTTACAGAAGAAGAGCTTGAAATGATTTATTCTGCAATTTCAACCCATGATGAGTTTTTAGATTACTCTAAATTTGAAAACAAATATTCTTGGTTTGCAGCATTTATTGATAAACTTGACATTTCAAAAACAAGACTTGAAGATAATGCTGAAGAAAATTTTGGATATATCAATTCAGCTGATATTGAAAGGCTTGATTTTGATATTACAGATTCTGTGTTTACCATCACAATAAAAACAATTGAAAACCCAAAAATGATAGCGGCAGAAAATCTTTACAATAGAAATTTAGTTTGCAAGACAATGACTCTTTTTAAGGGTTTCAGTGAACATTTTGGGCTTATTCCAAGATTATTTTTAGAAGATGAAGAACTTGATTTAGATAAATTTAACCATGATGCAATGGTTGATAGATAGAGGCTAAAATTATATGAAAAAAGACGATAAATGTTGGTGTGGAAGCGAAAAATTATATGCTGATTGTCATTTGACTTTTGACCAAGAACTTGAAGCTCTTAGAAAAAAAGGTAACATTGTTCCACCAAAAAAATTAATAAAAAATGAAAAGCAAATCGAAGGAATAAAAGAAGCAGGAAGAATCAATTCTTTAATTTTAGACAAGGTTGCGGCAGAAATTAAAGCTGGTATGTCAACCGAAGAAATTGATAAAATTGTTCACGAAGAAACTTTAAGACTTGGTGGAAGACCTGCACCTCTTGGATATTGCGGTTTTCCGAAATCTGTTTGCACATCGGTTAACTCTGTTGTATGTCACGGAATTCCAAACAAAAAACAAATTTTAAAAGACGGCGACATTGTTAATGTTGACTGCACAACTGAAGTTAATGGTTACTATGGTGATGCTTCAAGAATGTTTATTATTGGAACTGCTTCTGAAGAAGCAGAAAAACTTGTTAGAGTAACAAAAGAATGTTTAGACCATGCAGTTTCAAAAATTAAACCATATTGTCATGTTGGCGACATTGGTCATTTTGTTAATAAAATGGCAAGAGCAAATGGTTTTTCGGTTGTTAAAGAACTTGGTGGTCACGGTGTTGGACTTGCTATGCACGAAGACCCATTTGTTAACCACACTGCAAAACTTGGAACAGGTATGATTTTAACTCCGGGTATGGTGTTTACTATTGAACCTATGATTAATAGTGGAAAGGCAGCGGTGTATATTGATGCAATTGATGGTTGGACTGTTAGAACTCAAGATGGTTCGCTTTCTGCTCAATGGGAATATACACTTCTTATGACCGAAACCGGTGTGGAAATATTATCAAAATAAAAAAGGGAGGAGAAAAAAGTATGGGATTTTTTGATTTTTTTAAGAGAAAAAAAGAAATTACACCTGCTGAGATGTCAGCAATGATGGAAAACCTTAGAAAAGGCTTTGAATTTGTTGAGCAAATTAATGATGTTGAAACATTGCTTCCACAAGCAAAAGAGTTATATGCTGAAATCTTGAAAGTTGAGCCAATTGTTGATGCTACATTGACTATGGTTGAAAAGAACATCAAAGACCTTTCTGGAAGAAATTGGTGGGCAACAGCAGAAGCAGTTGGAAGTGATCTTGCAGGACTTAGAAGAGGAAAGGCAAGACTTTTATCTTATAAACAAGAAATTGAAACAATGAAAAGTTGTTTAGAAATTGTTGCTGCTGAAAAACAATTTGCATTGGTTGACAAAGAACCTGAAAACAAAGGACAACAAGGTCCATCAAATGGTTAATAAATTAATGTCAAGGAGAATATTATGGGATTATTAGATGTTTTCAAAAGAAGAAAAGAATTTAAAAAAGCACAAAATGATTTTGAAAGAAAAAAAGAACGAGCTGAAAAAATTGTGGCTTATGAATATGCACTTAATGAAATTGAAAATGCATTTAATAATGTAAAAGAACATTTAGATAAAAATGCACATATTCAGGGAGCAGAAGCACTTCTTGAAGAGCCAAGAGCTAAGGCAATTGAAAGACTTGCAGAAATGAAAACAAGTATTGAAACTGAAATTTCAAAACTTCAAAAGCAAGTAACTGAAATGAATCAAAACAAAGCATGGACAGCAAAAGAAGCTCAAGAAGAACTTATATCACTTACAGACACAATCAACAAACTTTCAGTAATTTCTGATAAAATTGATAAAGTTGCAGAACAAATTGCACAAGCTGTTGTTGGAAAAAATTCAGACAAAGGTCAACCTGGTGGACCACAATAAATCTGATTATAGGAGAGGTTATGGAACTTAAAGAAATGCAACAAAAAGTTTATGAAAATAAGCTTAAACATGGTTTTAATGTTTCTAATGTTGAACTTGAATTTTGCCTTTTAGAGGGAGAACTTTCTGAGGCTTTTGAAGCTTACATCAAAAAGCATGACAATCTTGGTGAAGAACTTGCAGATACTGCCATTTATTTAATGGGTTTATCTCAAATTTTAGGCATTGATCTTCAAGCAGAAGTTGAAAAAAAGATGAAGATTAATGAATCAAGAGAATATGTTAAAGTTAATGGTGTTCTTGTAAAAAAAGGCAGCAAAGATGATGTATAAAAATAAGGAGAAATAATTATGGAAAAATCATATGTTGAAATTATTAAACAAGTTGCAGAACTTATGGCAACAGGAAAAGAAATGGCAAAAAAAGCCGATGTAAATGTAACAAAGGTTACAGAATCGGTTAGAACCAGTGAAATTAAAGAAAGTGAAAAATATGAAGATTTAAAGCAAGAACACAATGGCATTGTTGAAAGATACAATGACACTCACTCTGCAATGAATAAAATGATTGAACAAATGCAAGAGTTTATTGAACAAATGAAATCATTGAGTCCAGAAACCCTTGTTGTTGACTCTGCAAAATGTGTTGAAAATTTTGAACAAGAAATTGCAAGAGTAAAAGCAATGAATGAAAATCAACCAGGAAATAAATAAAATAAGAATAAAAAAGAAGATGGAAATTTCCATCTTCTTTTTTTGTGGTTTAAATCAATTAAACACCTTCAACAAGTTCAATTGCATGAGCAACTTGTTCTTTTACATTTGCCTTTCCAGCTTTGTTGT
Source organism: Clostridia bacterium (assembly GCA_045648025.1). Classification (GTDB taxonomy): domain Bacteria; phylum Bacillota; class Clostridia; order Christensenellales; family UBA1242; genus RGIG1681. Next base: position 11,189 of record JAZRNH010000008.1, on the reverse strand, counting down.
AATCTCTTTGATCAAAGTGACCAGGATTTTCAGCAAGGTCTTTTCTAACACCAGCTGTGTGAGCTAAACGAAGGTCTGTATCCATATTGATTTTGCAGATTGCAGACTTGCTCATCTTCACAATGTCTTCTTCGCTGATGCCTTGACTCTTTTTGATTTCGCCGCCATATTTAATAATTTCTTCAACCCATTTTGCTGGAACGGTTGAGCTTCCGTGAGCAACAAGTGGAAGAGTAGGGAGTGCTTTGTGAACAGATTCAATTACACCATATTGAATAACAGGTGTTTTAATTGATTTGTTAACACCGTGAGCAGTTCCAATTGAAATTGCCAAGCTGTCAACACCGGTTCTTGAAACAAAGTCTTTTGCTTCGTCTGGGTCAGTGAAACTTTCTGTGTCGCTATGAACCATATCTTCGGTTCCGATGATTTTTCCAAGTTCTGCTTCAACGGTAACATTTCTTGCATGTGCATAATCAACAACTTGTTTTGTTACGGCAATGTTTTCTTCATATGAAAGATGTGAACCATCAATCATAACACTTGTGAAACCTGCATCAATTGCAGCCTTACAAGCTTCAAATGTTTTTCCGTGGTCTAAGTGAAGAGCGATGTCGTTTGAAGATTTTTTACTAGCAGTTTCAACGATTGCTCTAATATAATCATAACCTGCATATTTTCCTGCACCTTCAGATACTGAAATGATTACAGGAACATTTTTTTCTGCTGCAACTTCTGCAACTGCTTGTGCAGATTCCATATTGCAGATATTAAATGCTGGAATGGCATAGCCTTCAGCAAGTGCTTTTTCAAGCATTTTTTTGGTATTAACAAGAGCCATAAAATAACCTACCTTACATATAATATTAGTATAAATTCAAAAAAGTTTGAACATACTCTATATATTATTATAAAGTTTCACAAAATTTTGTAAACAAATATTAATCATTTGCTTTATTTATTTGTTTAGTATAAAATCAAAATTGTAAATATAATTTACGAAAAGGAGAATATTATGGCTAATATTAAAGTTGCAATTAACGGATTTGGTAGAATTGGAAGACTTGCATTTAGACAAATGTTTGGTGCAAAAGGTTACGAAATCGTTGCTATCAACGACCTCACAAGTCCAAAAATGCTTGCTCATTTGCTTAAATATGATTCAGCTCAAGGACCATATGCATTGGCAAGTAAAGTTACATCATCAGAAGAAGGCGAAGCAGAAGGCTGGATTTCTGTTGCTGGTCAAAAAATTAGAATTTATGCAGAAAAAGATGCTGTAAACTGCCCATGGAAAGCACTTGGTGTTGATGTGGTTTTAGAATGTACAGGTTTCTACTGCTCAAAAGAAAAATCAATGGCTCATATTCAAGCTGGTGCTAAAAAGGTTATTATTTCTGCTCCTGCTGGAAAAGATTTGCCAACAATCGTTTATTCAGTTAACGAAAAAACTCTTAAAAAATCAGATCAAATCATCTCAGCTGCAAGCTGCACAACAAACTGCTTGGCTCCAATGGCAAAAGCTTTGAACGATGCTTTCCCAATCCAATCAGGCATTATGACAACTGTTCATGCTTACACTGGTGACCAAATGATTCTTGATGGTCCACACAGAAAGGGTGACCTTAGAAGAGCTAGAGCTGCTGCTGTTAACATTGTTCCAAACTCAACAGGTGCTGCAAAAGCTATTGGTCTTGTTATTCCAGAACTTGATGGCAAACTCATCGGTTCAGCTCAAAGAGTTCCAGTTCCAACAGGTTCAACAACTCTTTTGGTTGCTGTTGTTAAAGGCAAAGATGTTACTGCTGATGCAGTTAATGCTGCTATGAAGAAACAAGCTTCTGAATCATTTGGATACAACACAGATCCAATCGTTTCTTGTGATATCATTGGAAGCACTTATGGTTCAATCTTTGATGCAACTCAAACAATGGTTACAAAAGTTGCTGATGATCTTTATCAAGTTCAAGTTGTTGCTTGGTACGACAACGAAAACTCTTACACATCTCAAATGGTAAGAACAATTAAATATTTTGCTGAATTATAATAAATTCAAACAAATAAACAAAGCCACCCGAAAGAGGGTGGTTTTTTGTTTGTCAAAATATTAAAAATTTTTATTGACAATTAAAAATAGTTGTTGTATCATTGTGTTAGTTAAGTAATACAATAAATTAATATTGTGTTAGGAGAAAATATATGGGATATAATTTTTCAAATGATAAACCGATATTTATGCAACTAGCAGAAGTTATCAAAAGTCAAATTGTTAGTGGAAAGTTGCTGCCGTGTGAAAAACTTTCGTCAGTGAGAGATTTTGCAATTGATTATGGAGTGAATCCAAACACGGTGCAAAAAGCATTGCAAATATTGGAAGATGAAGGCTTGATTTACACAGACCGAACAAATGGAAAATTTGTGTCTGACAGCAAAGATAAAATATCAGTCACAAAAAAACAAATAATTAAGCAAGAAATTAACCTGTTCTTTGAAAAGATGAAAACAATGGGGTTAACAGAAAGTGACATTATTAAAATAATCAATGAAAGGGGAAGTGATTAAAGATGAGTGTTATTTTAGAATATAAAAATGTAAATAAAAGTTTTGGTGAAAAACAAGTTTTAAAAGACATTAATTTGAAAGTTGAATCAAATAAAATTGTTGGGCTTCTTGGCAAAAACGGAAGTGGAAAATCAACACTTTTTAAACTTGCAAATGATTTGCTCACTGCAACTAGTGGTGAAGTTTTGATTGATGAAAAACCAGTTTCGGTTGAGTCAAAAAAAATAGTTTCATATTTGCCAGAAAGATCATATTTAGATGCGGGTTTAAAAGTGTCTGATGCAATTAAATATTTTGAAACTTTTTATGAAGATTTTGACAGCAAAAAAGCTGAAAAACTATTAATTGATTTAGACCTTGATAAAAATATGCGACTTTCAAAAATGAGTAAAGGTATGAAGGAAAAAGTTCAACTTGTACTTGTTATGAGCAGAAAGGCAAAGATTTATATTTTGGACGAACCACTTGGTGGTGTTGACCCTGCAAGTAGAGATTATATCTTGAAAACAATACTCAAAAACTTTGATGAATCTGCAACACTTTTAATTTCAACTCATATGATTTCGGATATCGAAAAAATCTTAGACGAAGTTGTGTTTATTGATGATGGAAAAATCATTCTTCAAGAAAATGCTGATGAGCTTCGCAAAAAAGAGAAGGGTTCAATTGATGAAATTTTTAGGAGGAGATTTTATGTTAAGTAAACTTTTAAAATATGATTTAAAAAAGAATATGAGATGGATGTGGATTTTGTTTGTCGCAACCATCGGTCTTGCAGGTATCGCTAGGGCTGCAAAAGAAATTGGTGAGTCTGTTGCAATGTTTAGTGTTATTGCAGTTTTTCTTGAAGGTGTTTATTATGGACTTGCTGTCAACCTTGTTCTTCAACCATTTTTAAGAAATTTTTTAAACCTTCAAAAATCCTTTTATAGTGACGAAGCTTATTTGACTCACACTATTCCTGTAACAAAAAATCAACTTGTAAATTCAAAATATTTAACAGCAATAATCGAAATTGGATTGGGTTTTGCAAGTTTAATTGCTTCGCTTTTAATTATGTATGCTGGTCCTGGATTTTTAAACGGTATCAAATTTATAATTTCAACAATTGTAAATGATAACTTTTCAGTTGCTGCTGTAATTATTCTTTTTATTGCTTTGGTTATTGTTGAATTTTTGATGTTTATTTCAATTATTTATTTTGCAATTGTTATGGCTTATAAATCAAAAGATAAAAGACTTTTAAGAACATTTTTAATAGCAGCAGGTTGTGCGATGGCTTCGCTTACTGTGTTGTTTTCAATAATGATGATTGTTTTTGCAATTAACGGTGTAAAGTTTACAGTTTCAACAATTGTGCTTTCAAGTGAAGTGTTTATATCTGTGCTTGTCACAGGAATTGTGGTTTATTTGGCAGCTACTTTGTTGTTTTATTTTCTCACTAAAAGAGAATTTAATAAAGGTGTTAATGTTGACTAACAAAAAGGAAAGGGAATATCCCTTTCTTTTTTTTTGCGGAATTAATTTTGAATTTCTTGCAAAATAAAAACCACCAAATTTTGGTGGCTTTATATTTTTTAATTTGATTATGGTCTGAGACCAAGTCCGCCTTCAAGTGTAACTGTTTCGCCAGTCATAAACTTGAAGTCTGGTGAAGCAAGTTGAACACAAACTCTTCCAATTTCAAGTTCGCTGTCGCCAAAGTGACCAATTGGTGGAGTTTTTACATTTGCCTTAAATGCATCTGGATATTCATTTGCAAATTTTTCAAGTTGAGCTGTCCAAGCAAGAGGGCAAACAACATTAACATTAATATTATCTTTTGCCCATTCTGTTGCAGCAACTCTGGTGAGTCCTCTGATGCCTTCTTTTGCAGCAGCATAAGAGCATTGACCATAATTTCCAAAAAGTCCAGCACCTGATGCAAAGTTGATAACAGAACCTTGAGCTTCTTTTAAGTATGGATAACAAGCTTTCATATAATAGAAACTTGCATAAAGACCAGAATACATTGCCAAATTAAATTGGTCTGTTGTGTGATCTGCAAGAGTTACACCAGAAGCAGATGCTTGTGCATTGTTTATTAAAACATCTATTCTTCCAAAAGTTTTCATTGCTTCACTTGCAACCATATTTGCAATTGCTTCGTTGTCAGCACCTGCATTAATATCTGCAACAATTGTTAAAACTTTAACCTTATATTTCTTTTCAAGTTCGTTTTTTGCATCAATAAGTTTTTGTTCGTTTCTTCCTGTAATAACAAGATTTGCACCTTCTTTTGCATAAGCAGTTGCAATTCCGTATCCAATTGAACCGCATTTGCCATCGCTAAGCACAGCTCTTCCTGCACCTGTGATTATGGCAGTTTTACCTTTTAAAAATCCCATATTTAACCTCCTTTATGGAAACTTTCAATTTGATTATAACCATAATTGGCTATCAAAACAAACAAATTTAATATATATTTTCAACTATTGCTATTTGATTTAAAATATGATATAATTATATTATCAAAACTATGGGAGTATAATATGACAGAAGGTTTAAATTTTGAAGGAATTAAAAAAGTTTTGAAAATGAAATTCGAAAAAGTTAAAGGATTTGTTGCTGCTGAACAAGAAAGACTTGCAAATGGTGCAAAGGCACCATATGTGTCTGAAAACTGTCCTGAAAAATATAGAGAACTTGCTGAAAGACTTGTTGCAATTCAAGCATTAAATGGTGAAATTACTGCAGCGGATATTGATAAAAAAGATATTAATAAAATCAAAGATATGACAAAACTTAAAGCTGGTTTATCGTTTAGAGATAATATCTCAATGATGGTGGCAAATGCTTATTATGTTGACTATGATGTTGTTAATGCTAGACACATTTTGAGATTTTTGATTGAGTTTCAAGATATTTATAACAAATTTTATGCATCAAATGGGGCAATTCCACTTAATGCATTTAGCAATGAAACTAGACTTTTTATCAAAAATATGAAAACTGGTCTTTCAAAAGAAGAAGTTATGAGAGCAATTTTAGAAGTTTATCTTCCAGAATTTGCCAGTGTTGAAATGGAACATCATAATTACGATTTGGTTCCAAGGCAATCACTTTCAGAAGCAGAAATTCAAAGAATTGTTGCCGAACTTGATTCTATTGCTGTTAACAAAAATCTCGATGCGATTTTTTCAAGCAAATATGAACCATACTTTAAAAAACTTTGTGAAAGATTGAAACAATCTGGTTACACTTTTGATTCATTTATCACAAAGCATACTGATTTTGATTATACAATGTGTTTTAAAGCAGATATTTTAAAAGCTGTTAAGCAAATGTGTTTAAGCTATAAAGATAGAAGGGGAACAACGGTTGGTATTCAAGCAAAAGACCCTTATCTTTATACTAAAATTGACCTTGCAAAAGAAATTGTTGGGGTTTATACCATTAGTGAAATTTTGGAATCACTTGGTGTTGAAAGTGATAATTATGACACTTCTAGCCACATACTTTCTGAAGAAGAAATTGCTGCAAGAGAAAAGATTCTTTTTGATGATTTTGAAAAGTTGTTTCCAGATAAATTTATTCCACTTAAATTTCAATTGCACAAAAGGGGAATCTATGAAGAACTTTTGTTTTTAGCAAGAAGAAGAAAGTTTGCTAATGTTAATGATTATTTGGCTTCAAAAGGTTTTTCAAGAGATTTGAACTATAATGCAAAAGTTAACAGAAATATGTTTTTAAGTGAAAGAGATGTAAAATATTATGACTTTTTAAAGGGTTGTCCATCTCCAGAAGCCGCAGAAGCTTGGCTCAAAGAAAAAGGATTAGAACTTGCTGACCCTTATGTTAGTTTTGGAATCTACAAAAAACTTGCTTATGAAAAAATTGACTGTGTTTCAAAACTTGTTGATGATGATGTTCCATCTTCAAACAAAACAGGCGGTTCAATGAATTAATAAAAAAAACAAGGAAAATTATTCCTTGTTTTTTGTTTTGTCTTAAAATATCAATATTTTCAGTGAAAATATATATCAAAAAAATTAAATATAAATTTACAAACCAAATAAATTGTGATACACTTAAAATGAATTAAAATAAGTATAATAAGGAAATTGGTGACTTTTTATGAAACAATGCCCAAGATGTGCTTCTGAAATTACTTCAAAAATGAAAAAGTGTGACAGATGTGGTTTGCCACTTGATTCTGTTGATTTTTCTGATGAAATTGTTGAAGAAGAAAAAAGAGAATCTGCTGCTCAAAAAAAGAGAGAGCAAAAAGCTGCAAAAAAAGCTGAGAAAAAAGCAAAAAAACAAGAGCTTAAAGAAAAGAAGAAACAAGAAGCTGTTTCAAATACAGATTTTAGCAAGTTTGCAACCAACAGTGGTGTAGAAGAACTTGTTGAAAATCTTCCAAAATCAAAGAGAGCAAAAAAGAAAGCAAAACTTGAAAGACCTGTTTTTGAAATTGATGAAAACGGTGAGTTTAACATTGACACCGACGATGTTGAAATTGTTGGAAAAGAAACTGGAAAACTCATTGAAGAACAATATTCAAAATCATATTCAATAAAAAAGGCAAGGGGTGATTATAAACCTCCAAAAATTAAATGGTGGGAAATCTATAAACTTGCTGACCGTGCATTTGCTAGAAGAAAGATTAAAAAAGAAGTTAACAAGGCTGCAAAATATAAACCAGATTTTGTGAGCAAAGGAAAGCTTTTGGCACTTTCAATCTTTTTGGGTTGGTGTGGTGCTCATAACTTCTATGCACAAAACAAAAAGAAAGGCTGGTTCCAAGTTGTAACATTATTCTTATGGCTTGGTGTAACTTTCCTTTCAATGAGAGTTGCATTCTTTGCAAAAATCTCACTTTCTGTTGGTGGATGTGCAGGTTTCTTAGATGTGTTCACTTGGTTTAGTGATATTATTGCAATTATGTTTAACTCATTTAAGTATAGAGTTCAAAAAGAAGCATTTATCTTTAAGATGAATGTAGAAACCAGAGCTAAACTTGGTGAAAAATATATTGATCTTGACTTATACAAAAAACCTTGGTGGGTTAGATTTAAAGTTTGGTGTCAAAAGAAGAAGAGAGGTTATGAAGAATGGAAACATGACCACCGCCAAGCTATGATTGAAAAAGAAAAAATCAAACTTGCAAAAAAAGAAGAAAAAGAAAAAATTGAAGCTGAAATTGCTCGTCATGAGGAACAAGAAACCGCAGAACTTAAAAAGAGCAAAGAAGAAAGAAATCTTGATGCGGTAAAAGACAACATCAAAGAAATCAAAGCTCTTGATGATGAAGCGGTTGAAGAACCAGTGAAAGAAGAAAGCAAAAAAACACAAAAACCAAAGCAAACTGCAAAGGTTTCTGTGAAAACAAAGAAATCAAATAACAACAAATCAAAAAAGAAATAAAAAAATAGAGAAAAATATGCAAAAAAATATTGAAGAAAATAACAAAAAAACAGTTGTTGTTGGAATGAGTGGCGGTGTTGACTCATCAGTTGTCGCCGTGCTTCTCAAACAACAAGGCTACAATGTTATTGGTTTGCATATGAAAAGTGAAAACTCTGAAACTGCTATTGCAGACCAAAAGAGAGTTGAAGAAATTTGCAACAGGTTTGATATTAAACTTGAAGTTGTTGAATACTCAAATGAAATGCAAATTGTGAAAGACTATTTTTTGAAAACATATCTTGAAGGCAAAACTCCAAACCCTTGTGTTGTGTGCAACAGAGAAGTTAAGTTTAAGCCATTTATTGAATTTGCAGAAAAGCTTTCTGCAGACTATTTTGCAACAGGTCATTATGCAATAATTGAGCATGTTGACGGTAAGTCTTATATTAGAGCTGCAAAAGATAGACAAAAAGACCAATCATATTTTTTGTGTCAATTGTCACAGGTACAACTTCAAAAAGCAATGTTTCCGCTCGGTGAATTCGCAAAATCCGAAGTTAGAAAGATGGCTGAAGAAAATGGACTTGCATTTGACTCTGTTAAAGAAAGTCAAGATATTTGTTTTTTAGGTAGTCAAAAATTTAAAGATTATATGGCAAAAACAATTCTTGAAAAACCAGGGGACATTGTTGATGTTTCAACCGGAAAGGTGGTTGGAAAGCATACTGGCATTTCAAAATATACAATCGGTCAAAGAAAAGGTCTTGGCATTGGTGGTGGACACGGTGCAACAGGTGAGAGTTGGTCGGTTGTGAAAAAAGATATTGCAGAAAACAAACTCTATGTTTGTCAAGGTGATTCAAAATTTGCAGATGGACTTATTGCAAAAGAATTTAATTGGATTCCTGAGAAACCTGCAGAAAAATTTGAATGTTTTGCAAAATTTAGATATAGACAAGAACTTAAAAAAGTTGTAGTTATTGCAAAAGATAATTCTGACACAGTTATTGTTAATTTTAATGAAGGGCAATCTTCAATTGCTCCAGGGCAATTTGTTGTTCTTTATGAAGATGATAATTTGAGTTATTGTCTTGGTGGTGGTGTGATTGATGATGTATTAATCAATCCAATTCCATAAAAATTTTACTTATTAATAATGATATTATATTAATATATATATTATATAGATATATAGAAGGTGCGATATGAAACAGGTAGTATTAACAGGTATAAAGCCTACTGGAACTCCGCATATTGGAAATTATTTCGGAGTTATCAAAAGGGCTATCGAACTTAGCAAGAATACTGACTATGATAGATTTTATTTCGTAGCAGATTATCATGCTTTGAATTCACTTAAAAATAGTGATGATATGAAAAAATATTTCAAAGAACTTGCTTGTGTATGGCTTGCTTGTGGTCTTGACCCTAAAAAAGTTATGTTTTATCGTCAAAGCCAAATTCCAGAAACAACAGAACTTTGTTGGATTTTAATGAATGTTACTCCAAAAGGTTTGATGGATAGGGCACATGCTTACAAGGCGGTTGTTCAAGCCAATGAAGAAATTGGCAAAGATTCTGATGATGGTGTTAATATGGGATTATATAATTATCCTATTTTAATGGCAGCAGATATTCTTTTGTTTAACACAAAATTTGTTCCAGTTGGAAAAGATCAAAAACAACATGTTGAAATGGCAAGAGATATTGCAAAATATTTCAATAAAAAATATGGATACACTCTTGTTGTTCCAAATGAAATGATTGAAGAGGCAACTGCGACCATTTCTGGTCTTGATGGCAGAAAGATGAGCAAAAGCTATGGAAATCAAGTTCCACTCTTCTGCGATGAGGTGGCTCTTAAGAAACTTATCTCTAGCATAAAAACAGATAGTTCACTTCCAACAGAACCAAAAAGTACAGACTGCACTCTTTTTGAATATATTAAACTTTTTGGCAGCAAAGAAAAACAAGCTGAAATGGAAAAGAGATTTGCTGAAGGAATTTCTTGGGCTGATGCAAAGAAAGAACTTTTTGAAATGGCAAACTCATATTTAAAACCAATGAGAGATAAATATAATTATTATATGGAAAACTTTGACGAAGTTATTAAACTTTTAGAAGAGGGTGAGAAAAAGGCAAGAGAAATTGCAAAAGAAACCCTTGCAAGAGTTAGAAAAGCAGTTGGTGTTGATTAATAAATGTAAGAACCCTTTTAATTGGGTTCTTTTTTTCTTGTCTAAAAACAGTAAAATTGAACAAAGTGGGGCAAATTGGTATTAATAAATATAGGTTGCATATAATAAAATAGGGTAAAACAACCGGTTTTTATCCTTTTTTAAAGAAAAATAAAAATTTTTTAATTTTTTTTGAAAAAGGTGTTGACATATTCTTTTAAAAGTAGTATCTTCTAGTAGTCGCCAATTTATAGTTTATAAATTTGACGGCTCAAAAATATCTAATTTAAAATATCAAATACTTTTTTAAAAATTTTTAAAAAAGGTGTTGACAAATAATTTTAAAAGTGATATTATTGAATCGTTCCGCACGGAACAATCGCAAATTGACAAATTAATATATTGAAATGTACAAGGTTTTTTAAATGAATTTAAAATTCTTGTTAATTTCTTGAGAAATTAAAACATACTAAATACAAACTTTATTAGTCAGTATTAATGTCTATTAGAGTAAGAATTAAAACTTAAGAGTTTGATTCTGGCTCAGGACGAACGCTGGCGGTATGCTTAAGACATGCAAGTCGAGCGGAGTTTATTGAGAGCTTGCTTTTGATAAACTTAGCGGCGGACGGGTGAGTAACGCGTGAGCAACCTGCCTCTTTCATCGGGATACCAACTGGAAACGGTTGTTAATACCGAATATGACCACAGTATCGCATGATACAGGGGTGAAAGGGTTTACTGGAAAGAGATGGGCTCGCGTCTGATTAGCTAGTTGGTGGGGTAACGGCCTACCAAGGCGACGATCAGTAGCCGACCTGAGAGAAGTCGGAGGCCAAGCGGTCTTAGGAAGACAATACAGCTTTGCAACTCCTTGGCTCACAGCACGACATGGCTACGATCCGACTTCCCAATGTGGCCGTTCACTCTCTCAAGCCGGCTACTGATCGTCGCCTTGGTGGGCCATTACCCCACCAACTAGCTAATCAGACGCGGGCCCATCTCACACCAAGTCGGAGGCCAAGCGGTCTTAGGAAGACAATACAGCTTTGCAACTCC
>JAZRNH010000007.1:0-12904 GCA_045648025.1 Clostridia bacterium | reverse complement strand
ATCATCGCGGTCTTTTCAACTTTCTTAGTTGATTTTTTTGTTGTTGGAGCCTATTTCTTAGAAGAAGCTTCAACAGTTTGTGTTTCTTTTACCTTTACTTCTGCCATTTTAGCCTATCTCCTATATAATTTCTTCAACTTTTTTACCACGAACTGCAGCAATTTGTTCAGCAGTTCTGAGTGCTTTAAGACCTTCAAATGTTGCCTTAACGCAGTTTACAGGATTGTTTGAACCATATAATTTGGTTGTGATATCTTTGATACCAGCAAGTTCAACTACATCACGGACAGCACCACCAGCAATAATACCTTTACCTTCTGCAGATGGCATCATAATAACTTTGGTTGTACCAAATTTACCAATGATGTCATGTGGAATTGTTGTTCCATCAATACAAACAGAAATCATATTCTTTTTTGCTACAAGTGTTGCTTTTTCAATTGCATTTGTAACATCAAGAGCTTTAGCAAGACCAATACCAACTTTGCCATTTTTGTCACCTACTACCATAAGTGCATCATATCGCATTGTTTTACCACCTTTTGTAACTTTGGTGATTGGGTTAAGGCTTACCATTCTCTTTTCAAGACCGTCAGAAACCTTTTCAGGACGACGATTTTCTCTTCTTGGTTTTCTAGAACCTTTTGCATCTTTCTTGTTTTCAGCTGGAGCAACTACTTCAGCGGTTTCAACAACTTCAGCATTTTCAACTTTAGTTTCTAATTCTTCTGCCATAATTACCTCCTAAAACTCAAGACCTGCAGCTCTAGCACCGTCAGCCAATTTTTGAACACGACCAGTGTAGATGTAACCACTACGATCAAATACGACTTTTTTAATTCCAAGTTTTAAAGCAGCAGCACCAACTGCTTGACCTACTTCAAAAGCTTGATCAACTTTGTTTTTGCCTTCAACAACTTTTGCAAGAGCTTTATCTTTGCTTGAAGCACTGCAAAGTGTTTTTCCAGCTTTATCATCAATAATTTGAGCATAAATCTCATTTGTTGAACGATATACATTAAGTCTAGGCATATCAGCAGTACCTTTCAAGGTATGTCTAATACGACTATGCTTAGCTTTTCTAACTTCATTTTTGTCTATTTTCTTAAACATAACTTTACTCCTTACTTCTTACCTGTCTTCTTAATTTCTTTTCTTCTAACATGTTCGTTAGTATAGTAGATACCATATCCATGATATGGTTCAACTTTCTTGTTTGCTTTAATATCAGCAGCAAATTGTCCAACTTGTTCTTTGCTAACACCAGCTACAACAATTTCTGTTGCAGATGGACAAGTAACAGTTAAACCTGTTGGGATTTCCATATTTACAGGATGTGAAAAACCGATATTTAAAACTAATTTGTTGCCTTGAACAGCACATTTATAACCTACACCGTTGATTGTTACAGATTTTGTGAATCCTGTTGAAACACCTGTAACCATATTAGCAACGAGTGCACGATACAAACCATGTTTTGCATTTGTATCTTTTAAATTGTCATTAGCTACTAATAAAATAGCATTTTTGCCATCTTGTTCTACCTTTGTAACTGCAATGTTACCAAGAATTTGTTGTTTTAATTCACCTTTTGGTCCTTTAACAGTAACCATATTTGAAGCATCAACATCAACTGTAACATTTTCTGGGAGAACAATCGGAGCTTTACCAATACGACTCATACTCTTCTATCCTCCTTACCATACATAGGCGAGAACTTCGCCACCAATACCGAGCTTTCTAGCTTCTCTATCTGTCATAACACCTTTAGATGTTGAAACAATAACGATACCAAGACCACCAAGAACTTTTGGTAAATCTTCGCAACCTGCATAGATTCTTCTACCAGGTTTAGAGATTCTCTTAAGTCCAGTAATAACTTTTGATTTATTTACATATTTCAAGCTAATAACAAGATTTTTATTTTTGCCAGCATCAACTTCTTCGAATGCAGAAATGTAACCTTCATCAAGCAAAATTTGTGCAATTGATTTCTTCATGATTGAAGTTTCAACTGTAACAGTATCATGTCTTGCTGTTTGAGCATTTCTAATTCTTGTGAGCATATCTGCGATAGAATCATTAACCATTTTCTTCTTTTCCTCCTTTATTACCAGCTAGATTTCTTAATTCCAGGAATTTGACCTTTATATGCAAGTTCTCTGAAGCAGATACGGCAAATGCCATATTTTCTGAGAACTGAATGTGGTCTTCCACAAATTGAACATCTTGTATATTCACGAGTTTTATATTTTTGTGGAGCCTGTTGTTTATTAATCATTGATTTCTTTGCCATTTTTCTCTCCTTGCTTACCTTTTTTCGCTAGGCCTTAAAAGGCATTCCCATAAGTTTGAGAAGCACTCTAGCTTCATTGTCAGTTTTTGCAGTTGTAACAAAATTGATATCAAAACCTCTAATCTTTTCGATCTTATCATAGATAATTTCTGGGAAGATTAATTGTTCTTTAATACCATATGAGTAGTTACCTCTACCGTCAAAACCTGTGGTAGCGTCGATACCTCTAAAGTCACGAACTTTTGGAAGAGCGATAGAGATAAGTCTATCTAAGAATTCATACATTCTTTCTCCTCTAAGAGTAACTTTAGCACCAACTTTTTGACCTTCACGAAGTTTAAAGTTTGCAATAGATTTTTTAGCAGCTGTAACAACTGGTTTTTGTCCAGAAATTGAAGCAAGTTCTTCAACAGCAATATTGAAGCTCTTTGAGTTATCTTTTTCTGCACCAAGTCCCATGCTTAAAACGATTTTATCGATTTTTGGAACTTCATTAACATTCTTGTAACCAAACTCTTTTAAGAGTGCTGGAACAACTTCGTTAACATATTTATCTTTTAATCTAATACCTGTTTCGATTTTCTTTGTTGCCATAATTTATTACACTCCTCTTTGAGTTGCTCTAGATGTTGTTGGCTTTTTAGCTACTGCAACTTTTGTTGCTTTTTCATCAGCTTTAGCTGATTTTGTAACTTTCGACTTTTCTGTTTTTGCAGGTTTTTCTGCTTTTTTAGCTTCAGCTTTTTCTTCAGCTTTAGCTGTTGTTTTCTTTACTTTTGAATCTTTAACGAATTTTACATCAAGAACAGCACCGCATTTTGGACAAACTCTAACTTTCTTTCCGTCAACAACTGAATGTTTAACACGGATAGCTTTGTCACATTTTGAACAGATAACATTTACATTTGAAATGTCAATAGCTGCTTCTTGTTTAACAAATTCACTTTTTTCTTGAGCAGTTCTAGCTTTCTTTGATTTTGTAACAAAGTTAACACCTTCAACGATAACTCTAACTGAATCTTTATTCTTTTTAACTGCGAGTACCTTTCCCTTTTTACCAGAGTCTTTTCCGGAATTAACTAAAACGGTATCGCCTACTTTAACACTAACCTTCATTTATCCTTCCTCCTATAAAACTTCTGGTGCAAGTGAAATAATCTTCATGAATTTTGAGTTAGCACGAAGCTCACGAGCAACAGGTCCAAAGATACGAGTACCTTTTGGGTTGCCATCATTATTAATAATAACTGCAGCATTGTCGTCAAATTTAATGTAACTGCCGTCTTCTCTACGAACACCTTTTGTTGATCTTACAATAACAGCTGTAACAACATCACCCTTTTTAATAGCAGCACCTGGTGTAGCAGATTTAACAGAAGCTTTAATAATGTCGCCAATATTAGCAGTTTTAACTACTGAACCACCAACAACATGGAAGCACATAATTTCTTTTGCACCTGAGTTGTCAGCAACTCTAAGTCTAGTTTGTGGTTGAATCATAACTAATTTCTCCTACTTCATTATTTAACTTTTTCAACAATGCGAACAAGTCTCCATCTCTTATCTTTGCTGATTGGACGAGTTTCAGCAATTTCTACTGTATCGCCAATATCACAAATATTTTCAGGATCGTCTGCTTTTACTTTTGTTGAGTGATTAAGTGTTTTTCCGTATACAGGGTGTAAAACCTTAGTTTTAATAAGAACAACAATTGTTTTGTCCATCTTATTGCTAACAACTTCACCGATTCTTGTTTTTCTTTCATTTCTTACGATTTCATTTGCCATACTTCTTCACCTTAACCTTTAACTTCTGCATCGACTTTTGCAGATTTTTTTGTTGTTTTCTTTGGGGCTGCTTTTGGAGCCTCAACCATTCCGAGTTCTCTTTGTCTCATAACAGTTTTAACTCTAGCAATGTTTCTCTTGCAGATAGAAATTTGCGAATTGTTTGCTAAACTTCCTGTTGCATGAGTGAATCTTAAATTGAATAATTCAGATTTTAAACTTGCAAGTTTTTCAGCAAGTTCTTTGTCTGTTAATGAACTAATTTCAGTAATTTTCATAATTATTCAGCCTCCTTCTCGGTAGCAGCTGCTTCTTGAACTTCTCTAGAAATAATCTTAGTAGCACAAGGAAGTTTATATTGAGCTTTCTTAAGAGCCTTAATCATAAGCTCTTTTGAGTTAGCTGTAACTTCAAAAATAACTCTACCTGGTTTTACGACAGCTACCCAGTATTCAGGAGAACCTTTACCAGAACCCATACGAGTATCTGCAGGTTTCTTTGTTACTGGTTTGTCTGGGAATACATCAATCCAAACTTTACCACCTCTTTGGAAGCATCTGTTAATTGCGATACGACCAGATTCAAGTTGGTTTGATGTCATCCAACATGGTTCAAGAGCAACAAGACCATATTCACCATAAGCAAGTTTGTTGCCTCTGGTTGCCTTACCTGTCATTCTGCCTCTTTGAACTTTTCTTCTTTTAACTCTTTTTGGCATTAACATATTAGTTCTTACCTCCTTCTACATTTTTAGCGAGGTTAACTTTACCAAGGATTTCACCTTTGTAAATCCAAACTTTAACACCAAGTCTTCCATAGATTGTGCCTTCAGCGAAGCCATAATCGATGTCTGCTCTAAGTGTTTGAAGTGGAATAGAACCATAGTGTAATGTTTCGCTTCTAGCGATTTCAGCATTATTGATACGGCCAGAAACCATAACCTTAATACCTTTAACACCAGCTTTTTGACATCTTGCAATAGCTTGTTTCATTGCACGACGGCAAACAATTCTTTGGTCTAATTGTTGAGCAATACTTTCAGCAACAAGTTGAGCATCAAGATCTGGAGATTTAATTTCAATAACATTGATATTAACTTCTTTCTTTCCAGCCACTTTAGAAATAGCAGCTTTCATTGCTTCAACTCCTGCACCTTTTTGACCGATAACCATACCAGGTCTAGAGGTATAGAGTGAAAGTAAAACTTTATTTTCATTGCTTCTTTCAATAACTACTTTTGAAATTCCACAATTTTTGTATTTGTTTTCAATAAACTCACGAATGTTGTTATCTTCAAGAATATAAGCAGCAATGTGCTTTTTATCAGCGATCCAATTGCTATCCCAGCTCTTGTTAATACCAACTCTAAGTCCGTGTGGATTAACTTTTTGTCCCATATTTCCTCCTTGACCTTACTAAGCCTTTTTCTCATCAAGAATAATTGTGATGTGGCTTGTTCTTTTCTTGATTGAATGTGCTCTACCCTTGCTTACTGGTTGATATCTTTTAAGTGTAGCAGCACCGTCAGCATAACATTCAGCAACAAATAAGTTTGCTTTGTTCATACCTAAATTATTTTCTGCATTAGCACCAGCACTTTCCAAAACTTTAACTGCATATTCTGCACCAACATTTGGCATATTTTTAAGCATTGCTACTGCTAAGTTATAGTCCTTACCACGAATGAGGTTAAGAACGATTCTCACCTTTGATGGAGATACACCAAGATTTTTAGCGATTGCTCTTGGTCTTTTATCAGCTTCTTGAGCATTTCTTTCAGCTCTAACTCTTTGTCTTGTAGCCATTATTTACCTCCCTTCAAAGACTTCACACCAGCATGACCTTTGTATGTTCTTGTAGGTGCGAATTCACCGAGTTTGTATGAAACCATCTCAGCAGTGATATAAACAGGAATATGTTTTCTACCATCATAAACAGCGATTGTGTGACCAACCATATCTGGAACAATAGTTGAAGATCTTGACCATGTTTTAACGACATGCTTTTCATTAGATGCATTCATAGCTTCAATTTTTTTCATAAGGCTTTCATCAATATATGGGCCTTTTTTAACTGATCTACTCATCTCTTTGTCTCCTAGTTAATTCTTTTAACAATAAATTTGTTAGTTCTATTCTTTTTCTTTCTAGTCTTGTATCCAAGAGCAGGTTTGCCCCATGGAGTCATAGGACCAGCATGTCCAACAGGTGCTCTACCTTCACCACCACCGTGTGGGTGATCAACAGGGTTCATAGCAGAACCACGAACGGTAGGTCTAACACCCATGTGTCTTTTAACACCAGCTTTACCGATTGAAGTGATTTCATGTTCGATATTGCCAACTTGACCGATTGTTGCACGACAAGCTTCTGGAACTTTTCTCATTTCGCCTGATGGCATACGAAGTGTAGCATAGCCACCTTCAAGAGCCATAAATTGTGCTGAGATACCAGCACTTCTAGCAATCTTTCCACCTTTTCCTGGGTTGAATTCAATGTTGTGAACAACAGAACCAACTGGAATGTTTGTGAAAGAAAGTGTGTTACCAACTTTGATTTCAGCATTTTCACCGCTTTCAACAGTGTCACCAACTGCAAGACCTACAGGAGCTAAAATATATCTCTTTTCACCATCTGCATAGTTTAAAAGAGCAATGTAAGCTGATCTGTTTGGATCATATTCAATTGATGCAACCTTTGCAGGAATGCCATCTTTGTTTCTTCTAAAGTCAATTACACGATATTTTTGACGGTTTCCACCACCAATATGTCTAACAGTAATTCTTCCGTAAGAGTTACGGCCGCCAGTTTTCTTCTTTGATTCAAGAAGTGATTTTTCAGGAGTTTTAGATGTAATTTCAGCAAAAGATGAAACTGATCTAAATCTTTGTCCTGCACTGGTAGGATTTGATTTTTTAATTGCCATATCTATCTCTCTCCTTCCCTAAATTAAGACAAACTGTCGAAGAATTCGATAGACTTGCTATCACTAGAAAGTTGAACAATAGCTTTTTTGTAATTGCCTGTAAGACCTTCTGTTCTTCCTTGTCTTTTAATTTTTCCATATACATTCATTGTGTTAACACTAGCAACTTTTACTTTAAAGATTTCTTCAACGGCTGCTTTAATTTGAGTTTTTGTAGCCTTTTTAGCAACTTTAAAATAATATTTTTTGTTAGCAATGTCAGCATAGCTTTTTTCTGAAAGGATAGGTTTTATAATAATATCTTGAGCTACCATTATTTATTGCCCTCCTCAATTTTCTTGATTGCATCTTTTGTGATTACAACATAGTCACTTGAAACAAGATCATATGTGTTTAAGATGTCTGCAGTTGTAACAGCTGCATCTTTAAGGTTACCAAAAGCACGGAGTGCATTTTCGTTAACACCATCAGTAACAACAGTTACTTTTCTGTTTGCTTTTAAAGCTTCTAAAACTTTAACAGCTTCTTTTGTTTTTGGTTCAATGTTCATATCGTCAACAACGATGATAGCTTTTTCAGACATCATAGTTGAGAGAGCTGAAACAAATGCACCTCTTCTCATTTGAGCATTCATTTTCTTTTCGAAATCTCTTGGCTTTGGAGCAAATACTACACCACCATGGATCCATTGTGGAGAACGGATAGAACCTTGTCTAGCTCTTCCTGTTCCTTTTTGTCTCCAAGGTTTTCTACCACCACCAGCAACTTCAGCTCTGGTAAGTGTGCTCTTTGTGCCTTGTCTTTGGTTTGTTAAGTAACAAACAACTGCTTGATGAATCAATGCTTCATTGTAAGGAGCCTTGAAAACTTCATCAGAAAGTGTAAGTTTGCTAACTTCTTGTCCTTGTAAATTTAAAACTTTAGTTTGCATTATTTATTTCCTCCGAAACTTATGCTTTAACAGCAGAGCAAATTGTTACTACACTGCCTTTAGCTCCTGGAATAGCACCCTTAATTAAGATAAGGTTTCTATCAGCATCGACTTTTGCAATTTCAAGATTTTGGATTGTAACCTTTTCATTACCCCAGTGACCTGGAAGTTTCTTGTTTTTGAAAACTCTTGATGGTGTTGAGTTAGCACCAAGTGAACCTGGTGATCTGTGAACAGGGCCAACACCGTGTGTCATTTCTTGTCTGTGTGAGTTCCATCTTTGGATGTTACCAGAGAAACCGTGACCTTTTGAGTATCCAGATACATCAACTTTTTCACCAGCTGTGAAAATGTCACATTTGATTTCGCTACCAAGGTTTAAACCTTCAGCAGAAATCTTAAATTCTTTTAAATATTTTTTTGCTGTTACATTAGCTTTCTTCAAATGTCCAGCTACAGGTTTTGTAAGTCTGCTTTCTTTTGTATCCATAAAAGCAAGTTGAACTGCATTATAGCCATCTACAGATTCAGTCTTAATTTGTGATACATAGCAAGGACCTGCTTCAACTACAGTCACAGGGATAACAACACCAGTTTCAGTGAAGATTTGTGACATACCGATTTTTTTGCCAAGTATTGCATTTTTCATAGTTATCTTATTCTCCTCCTGCGACCTTATAATTTAATTTTGATATCAACACCAGCTGGAAGTTCGATTTTCATAAGTGAATCAACAACTTTAGCAGATGGATTATAGATATCAATCAACCTTTTATATGTTCTCATTTCAAATTGTTCACGACTATCTTTATATTTGTGAACAGCACGAAGTATTGTTACAACTTCTTTTTCTGTTGGCATAGGGATTGGTCCAGAATATTTAGCACCAGACTTCTTCACTGTTTCAACAATTCTTGCAGCACTTTGGTCTACAAGGTTGTGATCATATGCCTTTAATTTAATTCTCATTTTTTGAATTGCCATTATTTTCCTCCAAGTAATAGATTTACCAAAATGATTCATCACTGTGTTACGGCAGCTTGGCAGATGAAACACCTTGTCGCCTTAATCTTTGTCAAGACTATTGTCCGTTGAAGTTATCTCTCTTGGGCTATACTATATGAGTAACCTCCAACATCAACCCGTTTTGTATGAGCAAATTTTCTTTCAAGAGTTACATTGGTAAACACCAAAGCACTTTCCTGTTTTTAAAAAAAATTTCATGGAGTGTAGTTTCCAAAAAGGCATAATACACCCACTCATAATCGTAACCTCATATATAATACTATACACACGGCTTCGTGTCAAGAGGTTTTTTAAAATTTTTTTAATTATTTTTTTATAATAAAAATTGCCGCTAATTTTAGAAAAATATAGGCATAATGCAAATTAAAAAAGCACTAATTTTTTGTATTTTAAAAAACAAAAAAGATGACAAAATCTTGTCATCTTTTAAATAATTTATTTTTAATATTTTTAATTATTTTGCTTGAACATTAACTTTAAGTTTTGCAGAAACTCCTTTATAAAGTTTCACTTCAACTTCATAAACTCCTGCCCTCTTTATTGCAGAGTCCAAAACAATTGCCTTTTTATCAACGGTTATACCAACTTTTGAAAGCCCGTCTGCGATTTCTTTGTTTGAAATTGAACCAAAAGCTTTGCCTCTGTCACCCACTTCAATTGCAAAAGCAAGTTCCATATCTTTAATTTTTGCAGCAACAGCTTTTGCTGCAGCAGTTTCTTCTGCAATTCTTTTTTCTTCAGCAGCTTTTTGTTTATTGTTTGTGTTAACATTTGCTTGATTAGCAGGAACTGCTAAACCATTTTTAAATAAAAAGTTATTTGCATATCCATCACTAACATTAATAACATCACCTTTTTTTCCTTGTGCTTTTACATCTTTTGTCAAAATAACTTTCATAATAATCTCCTTAATTAATTTCCTTTTTGGACAGCATCTTTTTGTTCTTTAAGTTGTCTTAAATATCTATTGATGCTCTTAGCCTCTTCTGTTTCACAAAGGTCACAAAATTCATCTGCAATTGCATACAAATCTGTTTTTGCAGCAGCAGAAGAAATTCTGCCTTCTAATTGTTTTGCGGACAAATCAATTGTTCTTGCAGCAATAGCTTCCATTTTTTCATAGGCTTTAATAATTTTTTCTATATCAAAATTTTCTTTTTCCATAGAACCCCCTTTCATAAGTAAATATTAGCACAAATTTAACAAATATGTCAACAGTCAATGGTTACAAACAATGACAAATAATATATTGAAATTTTGCACACCATAACTATAAAGGAGATTTTTATGTTTGATTTAAAATGTAAAAGAAAGGGCTGTGAATTTAATAAAAACTGCAACTGCACAGCAAAAACCGTTGAAGTTAAACAGGATACCAGTTGCAAAACATATAAACCATCAATAAAAAACTTAAATCAAGAAGAAAAAATTGGACAACCACCAATCAGAAAAAACATCAAAGTCGATTGCAAAGCTGAATGTATTTTCAATCAAAATAGTCACTGTGCCGCAAATGGAATAACCGTGCAAACTTGCAATAATATTAGTGGCGAAAACCAACCAAATTGCTGCACATATCAACCACAATAAAAAGCACCCTTTCGGGTGCTTTTGTTTATTCTACATTTCCAAAACCATCTTCTGTTGATGTTGAATCAACACTTACAGCAGCTTTTTCCATAGATTTTTTATCATGATGTTTATGAATAATAGTTATCATAATACTAATAATGAGCAAGAAAATGCTAATATATAATCCCAAAACAAAAATATATGTGAGAGTTCTATTTGTTTTGCAAACCAAAATCGTATTGTTATTAGCCTCACCCAACACTGAATATGTCAAAACAATTTCTCTTGAGTTGATATCACCAACCTTTTCTCTTTGTTTGGTTGCTCCACCATCTAAAATATATAATTCGCTATTATAAATTTCATATTCATATTCACTTGTTCTCATATCTTCAACAGGAATCTCTTCGCCATTTAAAAACATATGATGCTCTTCGGTATATTTTTCACCAATCTTAATCACATATTCATGTCTGGTATCTTCAAGCTCATATCCAAAATAATATTCGTTTCCATGAGGAATACAAATCATAACAACAATTGCAATAATAAACACAGCTATCAAAATTGATGATGCAATTAATAGTGGTTTTTCAAATATTTTTTTAAATTTATTCATTGGTATCTCCATTATTGATTTGGTTGTGGTTCTTCTGATGATTGTTTTGCCAAATCAGTCATCTTTTTGAGTGCTCTTTTTTCTGCTGGTGACATAAATTTTCTAAGTTGCAAAAGAGCTGTTTTTTGGTATGGATATAAAATTTTATATGATTCAATAAATTTAATCCTATCTTCTTCACTCATTTTTAAATATGAATTTTGGGTATTTCTTATGTTTTGCATCATAAGTTCAGCACCAGTTAATCTAACCATAAAACTCCCCTATAAACTTAATATGTTTTAATAATATATTAACAATAAAAAATTGTCAACAGTATAAATTTGCAAAATAAAAAACCACCATAATTTTGGTGGTTTATATCTTATTTTTTTGTATTTTTAGGAACAATATTAATAACTTCAACTGCAAGGTCTTCAAAATACATATCAATAATTTTATTTAATTTTTCAATAGAAATTTTCATATCAATATCCTCCCTTACTCTTCACCTTTTTGAGCTGGATTATTTTGATTATAACCACCGCCAAGTCCATTCTTTTTTCTTGGCTTTGCAGCGGATTTTTTAATTATATTATCCATATCTAAAACTTTTGATGCTTTATAAGAAACCTTTCTTTCTTGCTTATCAATTTGAGATAGTTTTTCAACTTCTTGAACAGCAATTCTTCTTTTGCTTACCACAATATCAGCAATTGAATTAAGCATTTCTTGAAGTTGAGTTTCATTAATTTCAATTTCAGAAATCGCAGATTCATTTGACTCTTTTGCAGCAGATTTAACCTTATTTCTTGCTAATTCTGTTTCATTTGTTAGTGTAACAAAAAGTCTTCTCTTTTCTTCTTTTAAAACAGATTCAACAAATGCATCAATAATAAAGAAATTGTGTGGCAAATCTTTTAATGATTTATCACCTTTAATATAATCATTGTATGTTTTTATTGCTTGATATGAAAACACATCATTTCCTTGATAAGACTCAACTGAACTATCTGGTCTTACAACATATTCAAGTGGCAAAGTTAAATCAGCCGCAGAAGCATAAGCTTTTCCATCTTCTGTTTCATAAACTGCAATTCCATTATCTGTGTGATAATATTTGTAAGTTTCTTGACTTAAGCTTCCATCACAATGTTTTAATCTAATTGTACCATCAACCATTTTAACTGGTGTAAAAAATGAGTGTTGGTTATATGTATATGGCTCAGCATAATGATATTCTGGGTGATATTTTTTTAAAAAACCAACACCTGGTGCCTTTTCTTTTTTTAGCCCTGGAACATAATAATAGTTTTTTCTTAAATCTCTAACTAAAATTTCTCCATTAGCACCAGTTTTTATTGCTTCAGCAAATGGACCAATAAAAATACCTGTACCTTCATAGTTATCAATAAAATATTTGCTTTTATGTTCTAAGATAGAAATAGATTTTCCATCATAATCATAACTATCAATAACAGCATATTCTTTTCCTTTAATATTTATTGTTTGCATTATTTCCTCCCCCTCAGACTCCATATGGTCTTAATATAATTATACTAAAAATTTCCATAATAATCAAGTACATTAAAAATGACAAAAAAAAGAGATGCTTTCGCATCTCTGATTTGAAAAACGGCAATGTTCTATCTTTCCGGCTCGTCTCCAAGCAAGTATTTTCGACCCTGAAGAGCTTAACTTCTGTGTTCGGAATGAGAACAGGTGGACCTCTTCGGCATGATCACCGTTAATGGTATAACAACACTTCT
>JAZRNH010000006.1:0-52461 GCA_045648025.1 Clostridia bacterium | reverse complement strand
CAGACATTAATACATAATTAATTCCATAAATATCTCTTACATATGTTGCAGCATAAAGGATTTCGTTAAGTTCACTGATAAATTCACCAAGTGAGGTGAATCCTTTATAAGCAAGGTCATAAATGATTGTTTTTGTGTAATTTGTAAGTGCATTATTTGATTGATCGTCATCGTTATCTGCAAGTGGTTTTCCACCATCAACTTCTTGAATTGTTACTTTTAACAATTTTTCAATCAATTTTTCTGTTACATAAATATCATTATGAACAGTCAAATAATAATACATTTTGTTGAGTGATGCATAGTTTGTTTCAAGACCAAAGAGTCCTGTTCCAGAAGAATTGTCGCCGATGGTATCATAGAATTTAATAACATCTCTACTGAATAATCTATTAATCCATGCAGCAGCGGTTGAAATCGCAACACTATAGTTAAATGCAGCAGATGATGACATTTGCATCTTATAAACTTGGTTAAATGCTGCGACAAAGTATGCTCTAAGTGCTTCATATCTGTCAACAAGACTAGCAGAACCACTAAATCTTTCAGCGAAATCAAACTCAAAAACAATATTTCCTTCGCTATTTCTTACAGTTATTTTCTTAGTAACAAAGTCATCTCCGTCAACAACAGAATCAAATATTCTGGTTGCTACCATTTTATAGAATATTGATTCAGCCATATATCTAGAGAAGTTGAATGCTTTTGCATATTGCCAAGCCTCAGCTTTTCCAAATGCTATCTTTGTTTTGTAGTATACATCATTAGAATCTAAGAAGTTTCCATTTCCATCAAGGTCTAATGCGAAATAAATATAGTTGTATTGTCCAAGATTGATATCATTTTCGTAATCATGAACAACTTGTTTATAAGACATATATGTATCAAAGAATGAATCATAGTAATCTACATTGTGTCCAGATAAGATATCAGATGTAATATTCTTAGCTCTGTCAGGGTGTAAAACATATTCTGGATTTTGGTTTCCAGCAGTGGTGGTTACACCATCTGTTTGAGCCATATCTCTATCATATGTTACTTTGAGCAAGTAATATACATATTCAACTTTTGAGTCGTTAGATTCTTTAATTTTACCCATATTTGGTTCGATTACAAAGTTTAATGCATATTTTGAATTCAAACCAAGTGAGTGAATTGAAAGTTCAAATTCAACTTGAACTCTAATTAAATAGAATACTGTTGTGCCTGAATCAAAGTAGAAGTTTTTAAGTGAAA
This sequence comes from Clostridia bacterium, assembly GCA_045648025.1. GTDB lineage: Bacteria > Bacillota > Clostridia > Christensenellales > UBA1242 > RGIG1681. The sequence goes on along the minus strand of JAZRNH010000006.1, from coordinate 51,225 downwards.
GCATTGAATCAGGTGTTCTATAGATTGCATAAGCATTCTTTTCGAATGATCCTGTTCCAGATGCTTCAACACCATCAGCTGTTGCTTTCTTTCTTAAACTTGAAAGGGTATTGAAGTTTCTAACAGATTCAGTTGTGTAATATTCTTCTAAATATGAATTTGCATCAGCATCAAATGGATCTGTTGGTCTATTTTTAACTCTTGAGAAGAGGGTAATTTGATCTGCACCTTCAGCATCATTTAATGCAAATGGATAATCGTCTGTTTCACCTGAAACACCACCAAGATAATTCTTAGGGGTTCCACCGGTTTTTAAATTCATATCCGCAATTGTCATATTTGTTCCATTAGAATTTGTTCTAATGGTTGTTTTTTCTGGATTATCATTGTAGTAATACATTGCTTCAACAGAAATACCAGAATCTTCTTCAAGTTCATTAAAGGTGTATGATTGATATACTTCTGTGAATTTTGCAACAATTCTCATATTTGAGTGCAAGTTTGTGATTGTGATAGTATTTTCGAGAATTTCTACATTTGAATTATCCTTTGTTCTGTAATATTTAATATCAAAGTTTTGAGATTGATCATTAAATTTGAATACAGCATATACTTTTGTTCCATTAAGAGTATATGTTGTTGATTCAGGTGAGAATGAACCATCATCATTTTTGATATAAGTTGCATTTACAGTTTCTGTTGCATCGGTATATGAATAATTTGCCATAACAGCTTCATAATGGTTCATATAACCAATGTAGTGATCATTCCATAATTCATGGAAGTTTTTAGCAGATGAAGCAAAGTGTGTTAATTGAACAGGTCTGGTTAATTCTGGGTCATAGTAAAGTTTTTCTTCACTTTCACCATCCATAAACACTTCAACAAATTTTGGATTAACTCTTGATGTTCCGATGTTTGCATACAAGCCAACATAACTATCTCTAATTGAGTTTGGAACAGCTAACAAGCTAGAAGAGAAGATAACTGATGCAATATTGTTTCTTGAAATTGTATATGATTGATAGAATTCATAAGATCCATTTATCTTTGTTGGATAATAACCTTTTTGTGTAAGGGTATATGTAACAGTGTCAGATGATGGAAGGAATTCTGTTCTAACAATTTCATCAGAATAGGTTGATTGAAGTTCTTCATTAATCTTTTTATCAGAAACAACCCAACCATAAACCTTGTCAAATCTTGCAAGATACCAACCTTCAAGACGATATCCTGAACTTGGAACCGCTGTGAGAGTCATTTTTGAATCTCTATCATAATAGTTGGTTTTGAATTGCAATGTTGAATTTACAACACCTTGTGAATTTTGATAAAGCTCACCAGTTGATAAGTTGTTGCTTGTATTGAAGAATACACCTTCAGTCGCAACACTATCTTTGTTGTATGTTACATTGTTAAATACTTCTGTTTTTAATGCAGCAATCTTCTTGTGTGGTTGAATCATATCATTTAAATATGTGATATATTCTTCTGCTGTTGAAGAAATTACATAGAAGTTGTCATTATAAAGTGTAACAAGAACTCTTTGTGAGTTTGATTTGCTTTCATCCTCAGTATTTTTGATTTGAACTCTTGTGTTCATTGCATATGATAAAACATCAGTGATTGTGCTGTAGTTATCATGGTTGATTCCAGCATAGAAATATTTACCATTTTCTTCAATAAAGCAATGTTGATTTGTTCTAACAGTTAATGTGTCTGCAATTGATTCACCTTCATAAGTGTAAGGGAATGTATATGTGCTGTCATTAACAGTTGCAGCATAAAGTGTTAAATCAAGTAAACATGGGGTGTTTCCGAGTGGATTTTCATAGTTTACAGGAACAATCATACTTCCTTCTATATCTAGCACACCTCCAACATATTTATAAATAATATATTGTCGGGTATCGTCTGGGTGAACTTGCAATACATATGATTCAACTCCAGAGTCAGCATAGTTTTCAGGAATACCTAATTTTTTGAAGAATGGCATACCATCTTTATATTCACCAGTGAAGAATAAGAATGCTGTTGTTTCAATTGGAGCATAATATGTTTCATCTTCTTCAGCGAATAAATATTCAATGAAATACATATCTTCTTGATAAGTATCTTTATCAAGTTTAACAGATTGTGTTGATGTTGTGATATTAACTGAACCACCAACATTGATTGTTTCATCATCAAGTTGAGTTGCAATTGAAATAGAATATACCTTTTCATATACAGGCAATACTAAGTAATAACCATTTTTATCACTATAGAATCTAAAGATTGGATTGTTAAGATCTTCCTTAAATGTTTCCATTAAGCCATAATCTTTATACATTGATTCGGCATTTTCTCTGGTATAAATCTTCCATTCTTTAAATCTATAATATAACTCACCATCAAATGAAATTAATGGGGAAGCTGTGAATACAACACCATCTTCTCCACATTCAAGGTAAACTGTTCCAGATTCAGCTGGGTTCATAATTGAAATAGCTTTTTCAAACCAGAAACCTTGTGATGAAGATAATTTCATATTATCTTTCTTAATCTTATATGCAGATGTTAAACCTGCAATAGTAACATTTTCAAAATCGACATCGGCTGTTGTTGAACTTAATAAACCAGAATCAATTCCTTCAAGTCCAATACAGTTAAATGATTGATTACCATTAATTGAGTCAGATGATAAATAAATAAATCCTGTGCTTTGATCTTGGAAATATGTGTGAATATCATAATATGGAACATCTTTGAGATTTGATGTTGATGATTGCCAAATTGATACTGTGTTTGTATCAAGAATGAAGAATGCACCATTTTTAAGTGTGTAAACTGCATCTGTATATTTTGTTACAACTTTTCCTAAATCTTTATCATATTCAGGTCTGGTTGTGTCATTGAAATAAATGCCAGTATCTTTTGGATTTTCATTCATAGCTACATCACTAATTTTTGCAGCAGATGTATAAAGTTGATAATAAGCTACACCATCAAAAATAAGTCCAAAGTATGTCATTTGCTCTGTGTCAGACATATTCATATATGCATCAAGTGGCATATAGATATCTGTTAAAGCTGTTTGATCATTTCTGTTATAATATTCTTTATAGTTTACAAGAGTAGGAGCATCGTCATTTTTTGTTCCATCGTCTTTTAATGGTTTTTCAATGCCTTCCATTAATCTATAACTTGGAAGTGTTTTGTATGTAATGTTGTCAATGATGTAATACATATTGTCAAGGTAGTTATTTGATTGCAAGTTTGCAAGTGTTGCCTTGAATGTAACTGTGTTAAAGTCTGTAATTAAGTCTTCACCAGTATCAATAATGTTTGAAATCATTTCAACATAATAACCATTATTCATTGTAAATGACATTTCAACAGCTGCTGGAACACCTTGTTTATGATATACATCAAAAACATAAATTCCGTTAATGTATGGGCTGCCATCTCTCAAAATGATGCCAGGGAAGCCTTCTGTTACATTAGTTGAAACTGTGTAGTCAATTGAATAATAACTATCTAAATCTAAGATAGGGTTCTTTCCACTGTGTGGAAGAAGGGCAGAGAAGCTTGGTTTTACATCAACTTCGCCGCTTGTGTCAGAAATTGTAAATTTACCTAAAATTGTAACACTGCTATCTGTGTTTGTATAAGCAAATCTAGTTAAGTTTCCAACTTCTTTAAACTCAGTAACTGTTCTTGGTGTTACTTCGTTGATAAATTCAGGTTCTTTATAATATGTGGTTGTATATGTTGAACCAATACTATAAGAGTTAATTGTGTCACCTGAAATTGTATATTTTGTGTAAAGTTTCTTTTGTGAGAAGTTTCTTACTACATTTGTACCTGTTGTTGAGAAACCTCTGTTATTACTAAGTGCAGATAATTGATAAGAAACAAACATATAGTATTGAGCTGAAGGTCTGAATTCAAATTTGTTATCTGATTGATAGTAAATATAGTTGAATTCATAAACACTGTTAATGTTTGCAAATTCAAATTCACCGCGGGTGGTGTTATAGTTTGTTGCAGTATAAAGTTTTGTATCTTCACCAATGAAATATAAGCTGTCTGAGAAATAGTCATAAACCATTCTAGCAAATTTATAATCTCTAAGACCAACTTTAATAACTTCTTTTGCTGTATCAATAGTTCCGTATGTGCTAACAATTTCATATTGATTAGTATCTGCAGGATCTCTTGTTACATTGTAAATTTTTCCATCTGCAACACTGAAATAGAGATTAACCATTTTATTTGCATTGTTATAAATGATATTACTCTTAAGTTCAGTAACTCTATCAGCTAAATCCAACTTTCTAACATCAGGTGAGTTTTGGTTTACATAAATATATGCATTTGTGCTTGAATCATAGAAGTAGAAGAATTGAGTGTCATAATAGAGTGGGGTTGTTTTGCTTGTATCAGCAGCATATATTACCTTATTATCAATAAAATCAAGTGTAACATAAGGAATGTTATAAACTGGATTTGGAACAGAATCATCTGCTGTTTTATAGATAATTTGTTCGTTTGTTTGATAATAGAATAATGAAGTAATTGATTTTTCTGCTGTTTGAACAGGAACTGGTTTTTGTGTTGTTGCATAAACATTTTGAGAGTCTGACATCAAGTTTAATGGATCAAGATAATAATACAAACCTGAAGCATCATCATAGAATGTGTATCCAATGCTTTGTGTTGAATTGAGTGATCTTAATGTGTAACCATTAGCAGCTTTTGCTTTTAACACACCATCTTCAAAATACAATACATCTGTTTCTTTAGGATCGTCAGCATTTGGAGAACTTTCATAAATATATGGATCAAATCCTTTTGTAATGCTGTTGTATTGATAAACAATTGCACCTGTTTCTGAATTGTGACTAACCAAGAAGTATTGGTTTGCAGCAGCTGTCTTTGTTACAAGAACAATTTCACTTGTATCAACATAATAACCGAATAAATATTGTGTGTTGATACTCTTCTTTTCGCTGGTAAGTTCTTCATATAACATATCAAATGTTAATTGCTTACCACTATTGTCTTGAAGAGGCTCTAAGTTTTGAACTTGATATGTTTTTGTTCCAATAACTTCTGTTTGAACTAATGCAGACTTTGTATAAATTTTACCATCGTTTGCAACATAAACTTGAAGTTGGGTAGGAACTGTTGTGTTTGCATTGTAACACTTAATAACTGTGAAGGTCATTAAGATTTTAACATAGTTATATGCAACACCTTCATAAACAAGTTGACTTCCATCTTCATTTGCAATTTGATATTTTACATCGACATCTTGGAATTTGTGGTCGGTGTTTCTGATTCTATATATTGTTGAAATTGAAGATGTGTTTTGGTTGTTTGTAATATCAGTGTTTGTTGTTGAAAGAATATTAGATACAAGAGCATATTTACCAGCAAGTGATGCATCACTACCAGTACCACCTGATTGAAGAGCAACTGGGTTAGAGATTAAATAGCTTTCGTTATCTGTGTATAAGTATCCTTTTTCGTTACCAACATTAAATGATAAATAGTTAAATAAAACTTTATATCTTGTTGTACCGCCACCTTCTGGGGTTTCAATTTTGTAACCAACAACAGACATTGGAGATTCATTTGTAAGACCAGTGTCAGTGTAAAGAGGAATTCTCACACCAAGGAATGTTGATTCTGAATCTGTGTTGATTTGCAAATAATAAACCGCACCAGTTTTTGGTGTAACAACTTTGTGAACTGGTTTTGTGTTATATGTGTATGGGGTGGTTTGAAGAACAGCAACATGCAATGATTCATTGATGCTTGTGTTCCAACCTGAAAGGTCAGCAATTGTTCCATATGGATTTCTACTAGATACATTTGTTTCATAGAAATAAGTGTTTTTAACATAAACTTGATTATCATGTTCATTTCCAGCTTCATCATAATATCTAGTATCATAGAATTCCATTGTTCCATTTTGAACAAGTTCTGGTTCTTGGATAATTTGAACTGATTTCTTTTCGCCAAGAGCTCTTACATAATAGTAATAGTTGCTAATAACTTTTGCACCAACAAGATCTTTAAAGTTATTAACATCTCTAGCATATGCTTTTTGTTCAGGAGTTCCAGTTGTTTCAGAACCCATAAACATTGTAATTTCTCTTCCAGTTAAAATATCTTTTCTTGCAAGTAATTGATCAAAGTTTGTTACTGCATAATAGTTGATTTCTTTTGTTTCAACATTTCCAAAGATATCTTTTGTTGATTGTTGTTTTCCGATAGGAGAGGTTGTGTAATAGAAGTTTTGGTTGCTTCCATTAACATTTTCAATTTTACTTTGAATTCCATAATATGCATAACATACTGAATATCTTGAATCAAAGGTTTCACCAGCTTTAATTTCAACAGTACCAAGTGTAAGAGTGTTTGCAAGCATAGTGTTTGGTAAGAATCTGAGCTTATAGCTTGGTGGGGTATAAACACCATCATCAGGATCAGTGTCATAAGTAATGTCTGCTGAATATGTGTTAACTTCTCTAAAATCACCAGCAAGATTTTCACTGTCGTTATACATGTAAATAGTATTTAAGTCATAATAGATAAATGTGTTATCTGCCAATGCACCATCTGTAAACTTAAATGCACATCCTACATTAACATTTGCAGGAAGTTCATAGTCATTTAAATATACCTTGATTGCTCTATTTGCAACAGTAAGTTTTTCACCTGAGAAAATTTGACTGCCTTTCTTAATTAAAACCTTTCCATTATATGGAGCAGTTGCAACACATGCATCCAAATATAAAATGTAAACATTGTATTTATTAGAACTTGAAAGTGTGCTTTCATTTCCAGAAGCATCAATATATTTATCAAATGATTTATAATTCTTAGTTGAATAATAAACTACATCACCAACTGTGATTGTGAGATCATATCTACAATCATCATTTGTACAGCTTGTATTAGTAGGAACATTTTCTGTATGACAAACAGGGCAGATAATTTTTAATTCTGCATCACATTGAGAACAGTTTGAATCTGTTTTGTCATTAACCGCAGAACAGTTTACACATTGAATTTTGTTATCAGCTACTTTGAATACATTTTTTGCCATCTTATCAGCAATGATAAAGTCATTATCAAATGTATCACTGAGATAAACTGAGATTTTTTCATTAGCACGATCTTCTTCTTTAATTACAAACATTTGGTTTCTAATAGAGAAGGCACTGAGTTCCATATCAGTTAAATAGCTATCAGCAACGATAGATGTTTTTGTTGCACTAAAATATTTCTTAGTATAAATAGCACCTTTATTGATATTTGTGAGATATACTTTCCAGTTAATTTTGAACAAGTTTGCATTTTTTGCTGAATATGATGTTGATGTATCAAATTTAATAGTCATTGATTCAGCAGTTGTTGTTGATGAACCTGAGCTATTGATTTGATTGCTTCCATTCATAATTTTATAATCAACTTTTGATTGCATTGTTGAACCAACTTCAAAAGAGATTTTTGGAGTGAAGCCGTCAATTGTAACATTTACATTATAATAAGCAAATGATTTAACAATTTGGAAAGCAGAGTCATATAAATCAAATTCTTTATTAACAAAGCAATAGTTTCCAGAATAGCCTGAACCAGTAACAGAGAATGTAATATATGTTGTAAATGAATCAGTGATTTCTACATATGAATCATATAATTTCACTGAATCATCATAGCTAAATGGGTTTGTGCAGTTAAAGTCAGTATAAAGAACTGCTTTATCTTCATTTTCTTTGCTTCCATCATTGTTAAATACATAATATGGAACACCAGAAATTGTTACATAATTTCTAGCAAAAGATACTGAAAAGTATGAACTTGCTGTTGAAACACTAACATCTGAATATCCAAATTTAGCTTTAAAGTCAACTTCTTGGAAACAAGTAAAGTCAACATAAATTTTACTTGTTGTTGTGTTGTAATAATATTTGATACCTTGGTAAACGATATAATATCTAGAAAGTGTTACTGTATTTGTTGTTGTAACATTAAATGATGGGGAAATTTGACTACCAAAGTTATCGGTAATTTCATTTGCAAAAACAGTTTTACCTTTTTCAGCATCGTAATATTTTGAACCATAAATCTTATAAGAATCTGCAGAACCTGTGTTTACAGCATAGTATTCATTGTTTGCAAATTTAAATTTATAGAAATTTGTGCCATCATCTTGTGCAGCTGACAATGGAAGAACCATTGTTTCAACACCAGAAGATGTTACTGTTGATGATTCTGCAGGACTATTAAAGTTGAATTTTCTACTAAGCGAAACTGTATAGAAATATTCACCATCTTCAATAGTTCCTCTAATTCCAAAGTTTGAACCAGAAAGTTCTACATTTTCTGTGAAATAATCAACAGTTGAAGCACTTGAAACCATTAATTTTTGAATTAATGAATTTTGTTTGTTATAGTTAATTTTATATTTTGCATTTGTAACTTTGCCTGGGGCAGATGAGTCTGTGATATGAATGTAACCTTTGTTACCATTTTTAACAGCTTCTGTGATTGTGAAGCTAACAAGTCTTCTATATTGCATTTCTTCATTATTTAAATCGTCTGCGGTTAAACCTGAGCCATCAGCAATTAAATAATCATTTTCTGATGCAAAGTAGAAATATCCATTATAAGTAATGATATTGATATCACCAGATTCAGTTAATGTGTAAGGTCCGATATAGTTTGCAGCTTGTGGATCATCTGAACCAATAATTTCATCTAATCTAATAAAGTCATATCTTGTTGTAGAAGAACCACCAGACGAATACAAATATTTAGCAATCATATTATCTGTTGTGCAAGATTTGTAGATATAATATGTTACTGTTTCACTTCCTGATGAAGCAGCATAAGCATTTTTGTATGCATATGAGAAGTATTCGTTGTTGCCACCATTATCATAAAGCAAGAAACTATTATCAACACTAAGTGTAATGTCTGCATCTGCAATATTTTCGGTTGTATTCATGTAATAATAGCCTGTCTTAATTGCATTATTAACAAGGGTTGACATTCTTAAAATTTTGCTACTAGCATTTCCATTGTCATTCATAAATACTTTTGAAGCAACAATTTCATTGTTAGTTAAAGCTGTATAATTATCGAGTGTAACATCACTAGGAACAATAATTGATGCATATACTGTTGTTTTTGCACAACCAAGAGCATCAACATAACTTGTTACTGATGTAATAATTTCATAAGAAATTCCAAGAGATGTTGGGTCAACAACCTTTTTATTATCTAAAACTTCAACTGAAACTACAAGTGAGCTATCTTTATCATATTTTGTTGCTAAGATTGCTGTATTTGTAATATCAAGTGATTGATAAATGAATTCAACCTCAAAGTTAGATTGAACTACACCATATTTATCAAATACAATTTGTCCATCAACATTATAATATGTGCCATTTATAGCAAATGATGGATTTTTAGGGGTTGCATAATATTTCTTTCCATTTGATGAAGAAAGGTCAGTAATAATATATGAATTTAATCTATTTTCTTTTGTTTGGTAATTTTTAAGAACAGGCTTGTTTGAATTGCTTGTAAGAGCAAGATCTGAAACATCATTACCATAGAAATTATAGTTCAACAATGATGTTGTTCCATCTTCAAATGTTGTTTGTTCTTCTTTAACAAAGAGAATATAGTCACCATAGTTAAGACCAGCAATATCAAATGTGTATGAAACTTTGTTGTCATTTGATGGTAAACCATTTGCAGGGAAAACTAAGTCATTATTTTTGTCATAAATATAATAGTGAACATCAGCAAGTTTTGGATTTTCTGAGTTCAAAATTTCTTCAGCATTGAAGAGTGAACCTGCAAGTCTGAAGTTGCTAATTTTTACATAGTTTGCATAGAAAGTATCTTCGTTATATTCTGAATTTGAAACTACAAATAATTGTCCAGTTCTATAAAGTTTGCCACTTACTTGTGAAGCGACATAAAGTTCATAAGCTCTCTTTGTTGCTAATTGTTCAGAAATATCGTTTGAAAGGTCAGGATCTTCAAGTTTTGTGAATGTTTTAACAGTTGATGCTCTTTGAAGTTTTTCATCACTAAACATACAATCGTAACCATTGTCATAATCTTCATAAAGACCATATGTCTTTTTATAAACTGCTGAACCATTGATATATGCAAGAGTTCCAGGAACTGCAAGTGAGTTTAATGATTTTTGATTTACAGACCATGATTGGAATGCATAGTTATCTCCACCAAAACTGCCACGAGAACCATCAACAGTGTAGGTGTTTACATCCATAACTCTATCAACTTGAACAAGTCTTCCTTCTGAAAAATATCCAGTCATTGATGATAAGAATCCATCAGGAACTTTTGTGATAGTTGAGTAGGTGTATTGAGTTGTATTGAAGAAATATTTTTCTGGATCATAAGACAATTGACCATAATCAAGGTCAGCACTGTTTCCAGCATTTGTCTTAAATGTCATTTTATATGCTTTGAAAATTGTAAGAGCAGAGTAGAGTGAATCTCCTCTTCTTGCAGCGGCTGTATTTGAAGCATCTGCTGAGTAAATTAAATCTTGGTTTGTAAGAGAATTATCCTTTGTTGATAAATCCATACCTAAGTTTGGAACAGCTTTAATTCTCATTCTTCTGGTTGTTGAACCTTGTTTTAAGATTGGAGAAAAACTCATATAGAAAACTTTGTCATATGAGCTATCTTGGTTATAGTTATTTGCTGATGTTCCATTGCCTGAAATAACATCAAGTTCGTTGTTGTTGTTTTTTAAATACACAGCAGAAATGAACTTGTCTGCATTAGCCCAAGCTCCTGATGTTCCAACTCTGTAAGAAAAACTAAAAATCTCAGAAAGATTTGCCTGAGCTTGAATATAGTTTTTGCTATTGAAGAGGGTACCACTAACACCTTCTTTTTCTTTGTGAACTTTAAGTTTTTCAAGATTAACAGTTACATGAATTTGATAAATGTTTCCATCAACCCATGCAACAAAATCAGGGTAAGCGAGAATTCTATTACCAACTGTTGTATTGACAGTTTGTAAATTTTGACCATCAAGATCAGGAATCGCATAGGTTCCAATTTGGTCATATTCTCTTGAGAAATTCTTTTTGACACTATCAAATGTTGCATCTGTAAGTGGGTCTCTAGTTTGTTCTGCAACAAGTGCATCATCAACTTGATCATTTAAGAGACCATCACAATAAAACTCCATAGGCACAATAAAAGCACCGGTGTGCTCATTATATTCACCAGTTGAAGTGATATTGTAATTCAAAACAGTTACAGGGTTCAACCTGTACTTTCCGTAAGCATCAATTTCTGAAGCTGCAGCACCAGAAGATTTGCCACAAGCTGCAAGAATAGTAGATGCCAACATTACAAAAACTATTGCGAATGCTTTTGCACATTTTGAAATAATTTTTGCGATTGAATTCTTTTGTAATTTACTCATACAATTTCCACCTTTTCTTAGTTTGTTTTTTTAGTCGCAATATTAATATTTAATATTCTAACTTATTTTATCATTTTTGGTCGAATTTGCAAAGAAAAATTAAGTGATTTTTGCCAGTTTTTTGGGGTGGTTATTAAATAAAAATTATATATACAACTTTTTTGTAAATTACGAAAATATAACCATTTGCATAAATCTCAATTTTATCAAGATTTGCAAAATTTACTTGTTTTTTGATATGTATTTTTATATAACTTTGAAGTTTTTTATTAAAAATATTTTTGGTCAATTTGTACATATTTAAAAAAAATAAAAGTATTGTGTCAGGGGTTTAAAACATTTAAAATTTTGATAGGATAAAATGGAGTTATAGTTTGAAACCAAGATATCAAAATCTTTAAGGAGAACCTAATGAACGAAACTATTTTACAAAAAAAATCATCTGACAAAAAACAAGAACTATTAAAAAATAAACTAATTCAATACATAAAAACTCTTGACAATTCCCAAAAGTTAAAATTTTGGATTAAAGCTCTAATTTCATCATATAACACAATTCCTCAAATCATAAAAACAGTTGACAAAATTATTGAAATTCAGGCAAGTTCTGTTTCGTTTATGAGTGATGTTTTTAATAAAAACAAATCAACATATTCACAAGTTGAAAATGTTATTGATTTATCAGAAAGAAAAAATTATCTTTTGAACATTTATGTTATGACAAAAAAGTTACTATCATCACTTTCTGAAGATGATTTTGACATTTTAGAAAAAAAATATATTTTCAATTGGAATAATGATGACATTGCAAAATTTTATTCTATTTCAACAAGAACCGTCTATAGAAGAATGGATAAAATTATATCAAAAATTTCTAATTATTCAATTAAACAAAATTGGACACTTAAATTTATTGAATCACAAGTAAGCAGTGAACATTGGATAAAAGAGAAGTTTTATAAAATTATTTGTGAGTATTTAAAAAATACAAATTTCAATTACAACAAATCATCATCTGATTCATAAAATGGAAATTTTGGATACTTGTTATCTGATGAAAATTTTCTCATTTTTACAAAACTGGTATTTTTCATCTTATCAATTTCGTTTTTAATTTGATTGTTTTGAAAATTATTTTTATCTTGACTATAATCTCTAAAATTTAAATCAACACAATTATCCCGCTTACTTTCAAAATTTAAATTATTTTCAAAAATTGTTTTATTTGTATTTTTTCTTAAAAATTTAATTAATTTATACAAAATAATCGAAATTAATAAAATAATCGGAATTGATATTAAAGCAGTGATAATTGTTTTAAAAGTAGGGGAAACATAAATGGTTTTTTCTTCAACAAGATTTTCTTCTTGAATAATCTCAGGATTAGTCTCTAAATTATCAACAATTTCACTAACAAATGCAACATTTTCACTATAAATATATCCCTCATAAACATTAGTTGAATTTGTACTTGGAGTATATGAAATATAATACCAAGAATTTGATGTTCCACCCATAGGTATTTCACCATAACATGCAGCAATGTATGTTATATTTTCTGTCGCCGCCGGTATTGTTGTTAAAACCGAACCACTTGTTGATGGCTTACTCCAAACTTGAGTTCCAGAAGTATATTTAATATTACATTTAACACCTTCAAGTGTTTTTACATTTGGTGTAAATTTTGCAACAACAACTGAATCTTTTTTAACATACCCAATATACTTATCATACTGAACTTTATAGATATGTTCATTTGAATCCAGAATTGTTACAAAATAAGTCTCAGGAATAACAAAATATACATTATCGATTGAAGAATCAATCGACTGAGATTTATATAAAACACAGTCAAAATTTGCCTTTGCATAAACAATGGAATCAACTGCAAAAACTTGTAACTCATAACCTAAAGGACGATAAATGATTATTGCAAAAAATAACAAAAAATTACACATTTTCTTCATATTTTTATTATATTTTAACTTTTTTATAAAGAAAATGCGATTTTTGTCACAAAAACAATATTATTAAATTTTTATAAAACATTATGAATAAACAAAAAATTTTAAAATATTTTAAAACAAAACAACTATTAAAATCTAGAAACATTTTGCCACTTGCAAATTATAATTCTGGAAAAATTAAACATGAAAAACAACTACTATTTCATAAATCAATAAAAAGAAATAGGTGGGTATTTGGTGGTAATAGAACAGGCAAAACTGAATGTGGTGCAGTTGAAACAATTTGGATTTCACTTGGAATACACCCCTTCAAATCAAACAAACAAAAAACCGAAGGTTGGGTAGTAAGCTTATCAAACAGAGTTCAAAAAGAAGTCGCACAAGCAAAAATTTTACACTACTTACCAAAATCATCAATCGTTGATATTGTTATGACCGAAGGTAAAAAAAGTAATCCAAATGACGGAATAATTCAATGTATTATCGTTAAAAACATTTTTGGAAATTTAAGTAGAATATGGTTTAAATCTTGCGAAGAAGGAAGGGAAAAGTTTCAAGGTGCAAGTTTAGATTTTGTTTGGTTCGATGAAGAACCTCCTGAAGATATTTACAATGAATGCAAAATGAGGATTATAGATAAATGTGGAGAAATTTTTGGAACCATGACACCATTAAAAGGACTCACTTTTATTTATAATCAAATTTACTTAAACAAATTTGAAGACAATGAAGTCTTTTATATTTTTATGTCTTGGAACGATAATCCGTATTTGAATAAAAGCGAAATTGAAAGACTATCAAATTCATTATCAAGTGACGAAATTAAAAGTAGAAAATTTGGTGAATTTTCCAGCATTGACAATGGACTTATTTACAACGAATTTGATATTAACAACAATGTTATTGAACCATTTGATATTCCAGATGACTGGCAAGACAATATTTCAATTGATCCAGGATTTAATAATCCACTTGCTTGTCACTGGTATGCAAAAGATTACGATGGAAACATTTATGTTATAGCAGAACACTTTGCAGAAAATAAAACTATTGAATATCATTCAAATAAAATTAAAGAAATTTCAAAATCATTAAATTGGAAAACAAACAAAAATGGAATGATTGAATCTTTGATTGATGCTGCTGCAAATCAAAGAACTCTCGCATCTATCAAATCAGTTAGTGAACTGTTTTATGAAAATGGAATTTTGGTCAATCCAAAAGTAAACAAAGATGTATTATCTGGAATCAGCAAGGTTAAAACATATCTCAAAAATATAAATGGCAACACAAAATTATACATCTTTTCTAACTGTGTTAATTTGATAAGAGAATTTAAAACTTATAGATGGAGCGGAACTAATCAACCAGTAAAAAAAGACGACCACTGTCTTGATGAACTTAGATATTACATAATGCACATCACAAGCAACCAACCAAAAATTATCAAATCTGAAATTAAATCTCATAAAGAAAAATTAATGAAAAAGCATCGGACATATTGATATGAAAAATTCAAAATTTAATAAATCAAACCTGATTGATATTTTAATAAAAAAAGCAACTGGTTATTACTACACAGAAGAGCAATACGAATATGAAAAATCGCAAAATAAATCAAAGTTGATTCAAAATCCTATTCAAAATGTAAGTTTTTTTGAAAATTATGACAGGGTAACACAAAATGACAATAAATCAAATGATACAATAAAAACATCAGATGAAAGAAATAAAATCAATGAGGAAAATCAAATTCTTACTCTTTCTAAAAAGAAAGTTACCTCGCATTATATTTCGCCTGATATTAATGCTATTAAAATTTTGTATGAAATTTTTGAAAAGGAGGTAGATGAAAATTCGTTAGATAATTTATCAGACAAAGAATTAATCGAACTAAATAATAAATTAAAAGAGGAACTTTTAGATGAAATTAATAAAAATAAATAAACCAATAAAGTGTGATACTGTTATGTGCAACAATCACTCAAATTTTGAAATAATCACAAATAGTTATAAAGGCACTATGTATTTATGCGAACCATGCTTTATTTCACTTCAAAAAATTATTAAAAGGACAATTATAAAAAATGAAGCAAAATAGTAAAAAATATTATTATTCACAAGAAGAAGATAAAGTTATTGTTGATTTTGTTAAAGAAGATTTTAAAAACAGACAAGAAGCTAGACGACCTTATGAATTAATCTGGGAACTAAATATGAATTTTTATTTAGGAAATCAATACAGTTACATTTCAAACTATGGAGAAATTAACGACATTGAAAAAAGATATTATTGGGAAAACCGTGAAGTTTTTAACCACATTGCACCAATAATTGAAAGCCGACTTGCAAAACTAAGAAAAATTAAACCAAAATTAACAATCAAACCATTTGGTAATTCAGAAAATGATTTATATACAACAAAATTAACAAAATCAATTATTAATAGTTGTTCAAACAACAATAATTTTTCATCATTAATTTCAACAGCAACACAATGGAGTGAGATTACTGGAACAAGTTTTTATAAAGTTGTATGGGATAACTCACTTGGCAATTTTGTTGGAAAAATTGATGATAAGTATTTAAAAAATGGTGATGTATCTATCTCAGTTTGCTCTCCATTTGAAATATATCCTGATTCAAACAACACACAAAACATTGAAGATTGTGAATCAATTATTGAAGCGAGAGCTTACCCAGTTAAATACATAAATGAAATTTGGGATACAAATTTAGATGGAGAAGATATTGACATTTTTGAAGTGAATAACAATTCAAACATATCAAGCATCTCAGGTAGAAGTAATTTTTCAAAAATAATTCACTCAAAAAAACACAATCATGTTTTACTAATTGAAAGATATGAAAAACCTACACAAAAATATCCAAATGGAAAACTAACGATAATTTGCAACAACACATTACTATTTGATGGAGACCTGCCATATAAAGTTGGAAAAGAAAACACCAGATGTTATCCATTTGTTAAACAAGTTTCAATTAGGCAAGTTGCTTCTTTTTGGGGAAGCAGTGTAATTGAAAGATGTATTCCAATACAAAGAGCATATAATGCAATAAAAAACAAAAAACATGAATTTATTTCAAGACTTGCCAGTGGGATACTTTCTGTTGAAGACGGATCAGTTGATGTAGATAATCTAGAAGACGAAGGTCTTGCACCTGGAAAAATTTTAATTTATCGAAACGGTTCAACTCCACCAACATTTTTAAATCCTGGAACAATTCCTACCGAATTAGAAAATGAAGAAAATAAATTATTAAACGAGTTAAACAACTTATCCTGTGTTAGCGATGTTACAACATCAAACACTATTCCTTCAAACATAAATAGTGGATCAGCTCTTTCATTGTTAATTTCTCAAGACGAAGCAAGACTTTCACTAACCGCTGAATATATAAGAGAAGCAATTAAAACTGTTGGACACTTTATCATTAAATTATATAAACAATTTGCAACTACAAAACGATTAAATCAATTAACCGATTCAAATGGAAAGTTAGAGATTTTTTATTGGACAAATTCCGACTTAAATTCTGATGATGTAATATTTGAAACAGCCAATGAGTTGGAAGAATCCTCATCTAAAAATAACGAAATTTTATTCAAATTATTTGATTTAGGACTACTCAACAACAATGACGGAACTGTAGATACAAATATTAAAAATCAAATGTTGTCAGTTTTGGGATTTTCTAATTTTAAAACCAGCGAACCAATTTCTGACATCCATAAAAAAAGAGCTTCAAAAGAAAATTTAAAATTAATTAAATTATCACAACCGCTTTCAATTGACGATCATAAAATTCATATTGAAGAACATATTAGATTTTTAATATCAGACACTAGTGAATCTATTGACGAATCGGTTAGAAATGAACTTTTAAATCATATTGAAGAACATAAAAATTTAGTAAATACCAATTAGGAGAAATATGGAAAATTTAATTATAGAACAACCAAATTTTGAACCTGAAAATATTATCAACTCTCAAAATAATGAGACAGAAACTCAAAATGGCTCTATATTTGGGAAATTTAAAAATGCAAATAATTTATTGTCAGCATACAACAGCTTGCAAGCAGAATTTACAAGAAAAAGTCAAAAATTAGCTGAATTTCAAAAGAAATTAGATGATTTTGCAAATTTTAAACAATATGAAACTATTGATGATTTTATAAATGACACCACTGATAGCGATAAATATAAAAAGGAAATCACGGAGATTTTGGTTAATGATAATGAAATTAACAATCTGCCAAACAAGTATCAAGTCGCATTTAAAATCATAAAAGAAACAAACAATAAACTTGCAGAAAATTTAAACAACCAAGAATTTTTAGACAAATATATTTATAGCAATGAATCCATAAAAAATAAAATTATTGAAAATTATTTGTCAAATTTAAACAATGTTTCTACCACCCCTAAAATTGTATCAGGAATCAACTCAAATATACATTTTTCACCAAATCCAAACTTACCAAAAACAATTAAAGAGGCTGGGGAAATATTATCTAAAATGTTAAAATAGGAGAATTTATGGTAACTTTATCAACAGCAGATAATGCACTTAAAGAAGTGTATTTGGGTGTTGTATCAAATCAATTAAACACAAACATTAACCCATTACTTGCAAGAATTAATCAAACAACTTCTGATGTGTGGGGAAAAGAAATTAGAAAAATTGCACCTTATGGTATCAACGGAGGTATTGGTGCAGGAACAGAAGATGGAGATCTTCCAACTTCAGCTGGAAACACATATGCACAATTCGTTCTTCCACTTAAAAATCTTTATGGTAGATTAGAAATTTCTGATAAGGCAATTCGTGCTTCAGAAAACTCTTCGGGTGCATTTGTTAATTTGTTAAATGCTGAAATGGATGGTCTTATTAAAGCAAGTGCCTTTAACTTTGGCAGAATGCTCTATGGTGATGGAACTGGCTTTTTAGCAGAAATTTCAACAAATACAACCGGCTCTGTTACAGTTGACTCAACAACAAATTTAATTGAAGGTATGGTAGTTGATATTATTGCAGCCGATGGCGAAGTTCAACACAATAGTTTAAGAATTAAATCTATTGATAGAACAAACAAGGTTGTTACATTTACAACATCACCACTTACCATCGATAGTGAAACAGGCAATAAGCTTTGTGTTCAAGGTTCATACAATAATGAAATTACTGGTCTTTCAGCAATTTTCAAAAGTACAGGTTCACTTTATGGTTTAAACAGAAATTCATATAGCTGGATGACACCATATATGAAAGATATTGCCGAATCTTCAAACAAAACTGACATTTCTGAAGTTGTTATGCAAAGAGCAATTGATGACCTTGATGAAATTTCTAATAGCAAAGTTGACTTTATTGTTTGCTCATCAGGTGTAAAAAGAAACTATCAAAGCTACCTTGCATCATATAGAAGCAATGTTGACATTATGAATTTAGAAGGTGGATTTAAAGCAATTTCATATAACGGAATTCCAGTTGTATCTGACAGATTTGCACCACAAAATACAATGTATCTTTTAAATACAAGCGAATTCAATTTGCATCAATTATGTGATTGGAAATGGCTTGAAAGTGAAGATGGCAGAGTAATTAAACAAACTCCTGGCAAACCAACTTATCAAGCAACACTTGTTAAGTATGCAGATATTATTTGCAACAAACCAAGTGGCCAAGCAAAAATTACTGGCATTAAAGAATCTTAATAATTTTTATTTTTAACTTTTAGAAAGAGGTTGTTCTGTGTTTGATTTAAAAAATTTGGAACCATATAAAGATAATTTTAATATTTATAATTTAATAACTTTTATTGATGAAAATTATAAACTATTTTTTGATAAAAAAGAAAAATGTTTTTTAATTATAAATACTGCAAAAAACTATCAAATTTGTTTAAAATTTAATAATTATTCATTAAATATACTAAATAAACTGCAATTTAGCAGAATTGAAAATTCTGAAAAATTGTTTAATTATATTGATAATTATAATGCAAAATTAGAAGATAAAAACATAAAAAATTCTAAACAAATTTTAAGTGATTCAATTTCAAATTTAATAAATTATTCAAAACGAACAACCTCTATATCTAAGAGTGATATCTATAAAATAATAAAGGGAAATAATGATTAAACAAATATTTTTAAAAACTTCACAATTATTAAATAGGGATGATATTTATAAAGAACTAAACAAAATTACAACAATTGAAGAGTGTTCAAACCAATCAATTCAATCCGATATTGTTAGAATGATAAATTATTATAATTTTGTTATAAATACAATTTTTGAAAATTATATTTCATTAGAAACTACTGAAGAAGTTTTAACAAATGAAAATGGAGAAGTTTTTTATTCATCATTTTCTCAGACCCCAAATAAAATCATAACTGTATTAAATTCTTCAAATCAAAAGTGCAGTCACAAAATTTTAATTAATAAAATCTTAACTGATTTATCAAATCAAAAAATTAAAGTTGTATATAATTATGTGCCATCAGAAATTAATGATTTAAATCAGGGAATAAATTATCCTTCTGTTTTAAATGACAAAATTGTGTGTTATGGAATTGCCAGTGAGTTTTTAGCTAGTAAAGATCAATTTGATAAAAGTGAATTTTGGAAAAATAAATTTTTGTTTGAATTATTTAAATTTAAAACAAAAAAAGAAAGACGATTGAAAAAGTTATATTATGTCTAAAATTTTTAACTCTTCAAACTATTTATTTTCTAATTTTGAAAACAAAATAGGAAATGCTTTCACAACCAAAAATTCACTCAATATTAATGAAATTTATAATTTAACAACTAATAATAAAATAATTGAACCACTAAGTGGTTTTTCTGATTTATTAAAAGATATTTTAAAAACTGAAAAATATAATTTGTTTTTTGATACAAATCCAGATTTAAAAGATAAAATTTTCAAAATTATTCCTTATACATTTATTAATAACTTGAATAAATTTGAAAATAGATTATTTGTTTTAACAAAAGAGTATTTATTGCTTGAAATCAATTTAATAAACCTAACTGTTAAATCTTTTAATATTAAATTTAAAACCAATCCAACAGTTTTGATTTTTAATAATTGTTTATATATTTATTCAATTGACGATGCTTTTATTTTGATATCAAACAATAATAATCCAACATTTGTTATTCCACCGATAAATTTAAAAACAATTACAAAATACAATAATAATTTATTATTTTCACTTTGTGAAAAACCATTTTCTGTATATTTTGCTACAGTTGAAAACTTGATTGATATTGACACTTTCAACTTGCCATATAACTCAATTCAACTAAATCAAGATGATGGTTACATATTAAAAATTGTCAACTATAAAAATAATATATATATCGTTCAACAATATGGAATTTCTAAGCTTGTAATTTCAAACGGCGAATATCAAATTATTTCAAATTGTTCAATTAAATCTTCAATATTTGATAACACAATTGAACTCATCGATGATTATGTGGTGTTTTTAACATCTTCAGGTCTTTATATTTTTGACGGCAATGACTTAAAACAAATTTTTGACTCATCAACAAACAAGTTGGCAGAAACCGAACATAAATCTATTTGTTTCAATAATTTGTATTACTTAAAAACAAAAATGTTTATTAAAAACATTGCAACATCTGTTATAATCGAATTTAACATTCAAAACAGCACATGCAATATTTACAAAATTAATAATCTAACTGATTTTTATTTAGTAAAAACAATAAGTGACTACAAACTTGCAATTAATACAAATGATGGAAATAAATGTGAGGTTTTGTTTTTAGACAACCATAGATTTGCAATTGAAAAATATATTAAATTTAACAAAATAACTTTTGATGATAAACCAATAAAAACTCTTAATGATATAAAAATTCAAGGCTTTGGAAATTACACCATAACAATAACTTCCGATATGCAATGTTTTACAGATGATATTTGCGATTCAAAACATATAAAAAATATTGGTTTAAAGGGGCAGATTTTTGAAATTGAAATTAGTAGTGATTCGGCATTTATTGTTGAATCATTATTTTTTAAAATTTCAAATATATCCGAAAATTAAATATGATAAATTCAATCAAATCTTTAATTAACAAAACAAATGAATTAGATGAAAAATTAAACAAACTATCATCATATGAAAATACAAAATCTAATATAAATCGTTTTGTTTGCTTTTCATCAACAAATTTAAATCAATCTTTCATAAATCAAGATAAAATTCTTTTGGCAGAATTTGAAATAACTGAAAATCAATCTTTGTATTTTCAAAATAAAATTGATATAAATTTACCAATTGATGAATCGGTTAAGTTTTCACTATTCATAAATAATATTGCAATATATCGATCAACAAAAAATTTAAATGCTGGTTATAATCAAATTACTATAATGAAATCTTATCTACCGCTAAAAAGTGAACAGGTGAAACTTTATTTAAAAATTGAAACAAATGAAAATTCTTTGATAACAATTTTATCAAATGATTTATTGATTTGGGGACTAGATAATGTTTCAAATGAAATATCATATCAAGCAATTGAAGTTAATGATTCATACTTCTTATCATATTTAAACAACAATTCAATATACTATAAAATTATTAGTAACGAACCAATATTTCTAAATTCTGTTGACTTCAATTTTTATTCTTATGCAAAGGCTTTTTCAGTTGCATATTTAAAAAATAGCAATGCATTGTTTATATTTAAAATCGATCTTGATGGCAACCTACAATTAAACGATTTTTATAATAACAAAATAATTTATCTTGATAGTTTTGTAACCGACATATCAGCAACGACTGATGATGAAAAATTTGTGATTTCATATATAAAAAACAACAAGTGTTTCAATATGGAAATTCATTCTGATTATTCATTTTCAAACCCAATACCTGTTTTGTTTAATATTGGAATACCAATAAAATCTTATATTAATTATAACAAATTTAATAACAAATTTTACCTAGTTATTTGTAATCAAAGTGGATCAAATTTTCTAATTAAAAATTGTATTGAACACAAGAATAATCACTTTAATATTTCTGCAAATTATTCAATTGAAATAAACACATATGAGGTGACAAAATGAAATTGAATTATCATAATAAAATAGAAATTATAACAAAAAATAATCATTATGTTTTTTATAACAATATGTTAGATTCTGTTTATGAAAAAATCGCAAATTTGCAAAGTTTTTTTGACAAATTAGCTATCGGAACAGGGTTTTGTGATGAAATTTTGCAAAATTATAAACTTGAAAGTTTTTCAAAATTAGTAAATTTAAACACAAAAACAACACAATTTAACCTTGAAGAAAATAATATTTATATTGAAAAATTTGCATTAGTAAATTTTGACTCAGTGAGCTCTGAATATATAACAGAAGCGGGAATAACTTCACATTTAGACGATAAAAACAACCCGACAATTTATAACTATTTTTCATTAAAAAATGATGAGTTTCCAGACGGAATAAAAGTTGAAAATGGTGAAGATGTTAGCATAACCGTTACTATATACTTATCTACCGAATCAACACAGTTAGCAAGACTCACAAAAGGTGAAAATAAATTCATTGAGTTCTTGCTTGGCTGTGGTATTAAAAATAAAAAAGTTTATGCTGCAAGAGGATTGGATTTATCTGACAATGTTTTTATAACTCATAGTAATCTTTATCAAGGAGAGTTGTTTGAATGTGAATTTTCTTTTGATAAAAATTCTGAACTATTGTTATCTTTTTCAGCCGATTTATCAGCTGGTGAAACTAATGAAATTGTATTTTTAATTGATAACAATGTGTTTGCAAGAATTAATACAAAAGACTTTGCAAAACCATACGAAACAACCATTGCTTTTTCACCAAAAACAAATTATGTTTTAGATTTAGGATCGGGCATTATTTCATATTCAAACATCATAAATAATGATACAGGAATTATTGAATCTGATATTTATCCAAGAAAATACGGCTCAAAATTTATGTCAAAAATTAGTTTGCCATTTAATAATATTTTTGACAATAGCACAATGAGATTCCTATCAAAAGAAGGCGACAGAATTATATTTTATAAAGATGGTTCAATTTTTATATACAAAGTATCTGACTATAAACTTGAATTAATTACTTCTTCAAATCTGCAAATTCAAAATGTATATAAAATTATTTGTTTTGACAACTATCTTTTTGTTTTAACAAAGGGCGGAGAATATGCAGCTTATTTTTATAGATTTGTAAATAATAGACTTGTTGCAACCGCGGCAAATCTGGACCGTTTGAGTGGTGATGGCTATAATTATTTTAATAATTTTATTGATGCAGATATTGTTTCCGCAAAAGATGGAACAATTATGTTTGGATTTTATTCAAAAACAACTTCATCAACAATTGCATACACCCTTTATTTATCATTTACAAATTCTATGTTTGTTTTAAATGATTTTGTTTATACAACAAATTATAATTTTAGCCATATTTTGGCATTCCATAAAAACAATTTCTGCGATGCTGAAATCATGTATTTACAGTCTGGCGAAACTTCTTCAACTTGCCGAAGAGTTATTCATGGCAAAGACAAGAGGGTGACCGATGTTTACACAACACTTGCATATTACTTCACAAAAAACACAACCAGCATTGCCACAAAATCAAGAGCAATCGTTATTGAAAAAAATGATACACCAAATTTTTGGGTGTATTATTATCCACAAATATATCGATTTGAATTATCAGAATTTTCATCAGCAGTAAAAAATTATATTTCAACAAATCTTTTGTATTTGATTCAAAAATTACCTGACGGTCAATACAAAATATACAATCTTGTTGGCTATAACAAACCCACAGAATTTATTGATGGTCTGCCAACAGAAATCAACCAAAACAAAATTTTAAATATCGAATTTCTTGAAGGTATTGTATTGTTTTTTGTTGATGATGAAGCTGAACCAATTATTGCTTATAGCATTAACGAAGATTCTGTTTGTATTGAAAATGTATCATCAAACGAAGCTACTTATTCTGTGACTTTAACAAAAAACTTTCCACTAGGAAGCAATAATGAAGGGGTAATCGCAACTTTTTCCGCGAATGTAAAAATATGATTTTTTCAAATACAATTTATAAAATTCCTAACGGGAAAAATATATCTCTATTTTTTAACAATGACAACAATTTTGACCTTTATGTATTTTCAAACAATACAAAAAAATACAACATATCATATTCATCAATCTTAAAGTGCATTTATACAAATGAAAGTTTTAACTATAATTTAGTCATAAAGCTTAATGAAAATCATTTGTGTTGTGCTTTTGATGATAATATGTCGATTATAAACAATGAATAAAAAATTTTCACCTTACTATATAATTAGCAAAATTAAACTTAATATCATCAATGATATTTTTTCTAGGAGAATAAATGAAATTAAAAGACAGAATAAAAACTTATAACTTTTGGGTAAGTTTATCAAGTGCTGTGTTTTTAATTTTAAAAGTGTTGGGTCAACAACTTGGCTTTTATGTTAATGAAAGCATATTTACTGACCTTATAACTTCACTTTGTGGTATCTTGGTAATTTTGGGAATTATTGTTCCACCAACAAACAAAGAAACAATTAAAAACAGTTCAGCAACTATTCAAATTCCAACTTTTTTAAATGAAAACAACTCAACTATTTGTAATGAAGAAACACCAAAAGAAACTGTTGTATTAACTTGCGAAAAAGAAGTTGAAACAATTCAAAATATAAATAATGTTATTGATAATATCTCAATTGAAGAATCAAAAATCACAGAGGTTCAAAATGACAACATCAAAATTCAAAATGACGAAGTTATTTCTGAATCTAATATCGTTGAATTGTGTAACAATAATTTAAAAGAAGATTTCGTTCAAACATTAGATGCTTTTGAATCACAATTTGCTGAAAAGATTGATGAATATATTGAACTTCTTCAAAACAAAATCAACTTAATAAAAAATAAATAACTTTATAATAATAGGGAAATACTTAATTGTATTTCCTTTTTTTTCGTCATTTTAAACCTGTTATAAAACTAAACAAATATTAAAATACTTGATTTATAGTAATTATTATATTATAATAAAGCCAAGATTAAAGTTTTTTTTAGAATATTTTAATTTGTAACATTTATTAAAGGTGGAACTTTTATGTCTTACAAAAACACTATGAAGCTTTTAGCTTCTAACTTTATGCTTGTTTGGAAACAAGTTCTTTATCTCTTGATTTGTTTTATGTTTGCTGTTCTTTGTGTATATACAACCGCACAGCCAATCGTATCACTTCTTAGAGAACATAATATAATTTATGAAATAAAAATGATAGTTGAAACTGTGTATAATTCACCAAGTGATTTTGCTCTTCAACTTAGCGAAGTTTTAAAACATTTGATTAATGTTGTGTTTTCAAACTTTTCAAATATTTGGGTTAGTTTGTTCGGCTTTTTTATATTCGGAATCTTTGTTCCATATATTTTGATTCAAATGTCTTTTTATAACATTTCATCAATCTTATATCAAAGCCTCTCAATGAATATGCAAGTAAACTATATTCAAAATGGAGTTCAACAACTTAAACAATCTTTTAAATATGCTATTGCTAATATTATTTTTAATTTGCCATTTTTAGCAATTGTCGTTTTACTTATTGAAATTTATTTATTACTCGCAAATTCAACATTTACAGCAATTTTAGGGTTGTTTATTTTGTCGGCACTTTTGATCATTACACTTTCAATCAATCTTTCATTATTCACTTGTTACTTAGGCTATATGATTGAGAATAATTCTGGTCCAATTGTTTCATTTGCAAAAAGTATTATCACAACTCTTAAAAATTTCTGGAAAATTTTATCTCCAAGTGTAATTATTATTTTAACAGTTATTTTTGTTAATGGCTTTATTGCATTATTTACATTTTTCTCAGGACTCATTGTTACAATTCCTGCAACATTTGTCTTGATAGCAATTTATAATTTGGTTACATATTTTAATGTTAAAGGTGAGAGATATTACTTAACAAAAAATATGATTTTCAACCCAACAAAATATGTTGTTAAACAAGATAATTTTACCGGAACAGATATTCCTGAAGAAATTAAAGAAATTGAAGTTACAACAGTTAAAATGAAAAAGAAAAGAGTTCCAAAAGAAAACAAACCTAAAAAGAAAACAAAATCTAAATCTAAATCTAAATCTAAAATAATAAAAATTAAAAAGGATTAATTTATGACTGAGAATATAAATAACACAGCTAACAATGAGAAGAAATTTTCAGCAACCAAAAAGAGAGTTTTTACTGAAACTGAACAAGCTGCTGGTTCTTATAATGTTGGCATCAAAAAACAAAAAACACAAATTTCAAAACAAACAAAAGAAGCTGTTTTAAACAAAATGAATGAAATTAACACAAATCTTGGTCTTGAAAATATGGAACAAGAAGAGTTGTTAACTTCAAAAGCAGGAAGAAATCATTTAAACAAAAAAGGCAACGGAAAAGTTAAAATTATTTTCCTTGGCGGCATTGGTGAAATTGGAAAAAATATGACAGCTATTGAGTATAATGACGAAATGATCATTATTGACTGTGGTTTGGCCTTTCCAAGTGAAGATATGCCTGGTGTTGACCTTGTTATTCCTGATTTTACTTATGTTAAAGAAAATGCTCACAAACTTAAAGGTATTTTAATCACTCACGGACACGAAGACCATATTGGAAGTTTGCCATATTTACTTAAAGATGTTAAAGCTCCAATTTATGCTAGTAAGATGACACTTACACTTTTAGACAATAAACTTCGCGAACACAAAATTTCAAATATAAAAGGAATTTGTGTTAAAGCAGGTTTTGTTGTAAAAGTTGGTCCTTTTAATAT
This sequence comes from Clostridia bacterium, assembly GCA_045648025.1. Classification (GTDB taxonomy): domain Bacteria; phylum Bacillota; class Clostridia; order Christensenellales; family UBA1242; genus RGIG1681. The sequence goes on along the minus strand of JAZRNH010000006.1, from coordinate 23,808 downwards.
TGAATTCGTTAAAGTTAACCACTCAATTCCTGGTGCATTTGCAATCTCTATTGATACACCAGCTGGAACAATCTTCCACACAGGAGACTTTAAAATCGACTATGAACCAATTGATAGAGAAGTTATAGACCTTCCAAGAATCGCTGAAATTGGTAGAAAAGGTGTAACACTTATGCTTGGCGAAAGCACAAATGTTGAAAGACCGGGTTATGCAATATCTGAAAAGAGAGTTGGCGAAAACCTTGAAAAGGTGTTTATTGAAAACCCAACAAGAAGAATCTTCGTTGCAACCTTTGCAAGTAACATTTATAGAGTTCAACAAATTATTGAACTTGCAATCAAATATAATAGAAAGGTTGCAGTTATCGGCAGAAGTATGATTAACAACATTGATGCCGGTATGAAAATTGGTTCTTTCACATTTGATAAATCCGTGTTTATTGATGTTGAAAAAATTGCATCTCTTGAAGATAAAAATGTTTTAGTTTTATCAACAGGAAGTCAAGGCGAACCTGCAAGTGCACTTTCAAGACTTGCAAATGGTGAATTTAGCAGAGTTGAAATTGGTGAAAATGACACAGTAATCTTTTCTAGCTCTCCAATTCCCGGAAACGAAAATATGATTAATGCTGTTATCAACAACCTTTATAAAAAAGGTGCAATCGTTGTAACAGAAAATGTTCATGCTTCTGGACATGCTTGTCAAGAAGAACTCAAAACCATTCACAACTTGTTAAATCCAAAATTCTTTATTCCTGTTCACGGTGAATATAGACACTTGAAAGAACATGTTCTTTTATCAGAAAAAATGGGTATGCCAAAAACAAACTCAATTATTCCTGAAATTGGAAATGTTGTTGAACTTACAAAAAATTCGATGGTTCTTGCTGGTAATGTTGCTGCAGGTGAACAACTTGTTGACGGTCTTGGAATCGGTGATGTAGGTTCAGTTGTTCTTCGCGATAGAAAACTTTTATCTGAAGATGGTCTTGTTATTGTTGTTATGGGTGTTTCAGATGCAACAGGTGAACTTTTAAGCGAACCATATTTAATTACAAGAGGCTTTGTTTATACCGATGAAGCTGGAAAACTTGGTGAAGAGGCAAAACAAGTTCTTCATGACACAATTGCAACAATCAATTTAAGAGAAAATCGTGATTGGAACGAAGTTAGAAACTTGATTCGCAAACCTCTCAGAAACTTCTTCTATAAAAGAACTATGAGAACTCCTATGATTTTGCCAATCATTTTTAGAATATAATTTCATTAGGACAATTTATGGAAATCTCAAAAATTTATTCAACAGCAAAATCCTATGGTGTACCTGTTATTAGATCAGAAAGTCACAAGATTTTAGAGGATATTGTTGAAAAAATTAAACCACAAAATATTTTGGAAATCGGAACTGCAGTTGGTTACAGCGGAATAACAATGCTAGAAAAATCAACTGCAAAACTGATTACTATTGAACATAATAAAGATTTTGCAAAACAAGCAAAATCAAATTTTAAATCTCACAAATTGAGTGATAGGGTTAAACTTGTTTTTGGTGACTGTTTGGTTGAAATTTCAAAAATGTTAGACGATGAATCATATAATAACTTTTTTGATATGATTTTTTTAGACGGTCCAAAAGCCCAGTATGACTTATTGTTAAATGGATTAATTAAACTTCTTAAACCAGGTGGCACTTTGGTTGTTGACAATGTTCTTTTTAGGGGATATGTTGAAAATCAAACAAAAGCTCCAACTAGAAGATTTAAAACCATAATCAAAAGATTAAATGACTTTATTAATAATTGCAAAAATCATCCTGAACTTATAGATTTTATTTTAAATGAAACAGAAGATGGTATGATTATTGCCAAAAAGGTAAAAAATGAAAAATAAAAAAATTGAATTACTAGCACCAGCAGGTGATTTTGAAAAACTTAAAACAGCTATACATTTTGGAGCTGATGCAGTTTATTTTGCTGGAAAAAACTATGGACTTAGAGCCTATGGCACAAACTTTGAAGAAAAGTCGATTAAAGAAACTATGGATTATATTCACAAGTTTGGAAAAAAGGGTTATGTGACACTCAATGTTTATGCAAGAAAAAACGATTTTGACGGTCTTAAAGACTATGTTCAAACTCTTGTTGATGCAAATGTTGATGCTGTTATTATCTCTGACCTTGGCATCTTTTCATTTGTTCATGAACACTTTCCAAATCTTCCAATTCATGTTTCAACACAAGCAAACACTACAAATAGTTATGCAGCCAAAATGTGGAAGAATTTAGGAGCAGAAAGAGTTGTTTTAGCAAGAGAATTAGATTTAGACGAAGTTTCAAAAATTGCCACAGATAACCCAAATTTAGAACTAGAATGCTTTATGCACGGTGCAATGTGCATTAGTTATAGTGGAAGATGTTTGCTTTCAAATTATTTAACAAATAGAGATTCAAATCACGGCGAATGTGTTCAAGCATGTAGATGGAAATATTCAGTTATTGAAGAAACCAGACCAGATGAAAAATTTGACCTTACAGAAGACACTAGAGGAACATACATTTTCAACAGCAAAGACTTATGCTTAATTGACCACATTGACAAAGTTTCTGATGCAGGTGTTTACAGTTTTAAAATTGAAGGTAGAATGAAATCACCTTATTATGTGGCAACGGTTATCAATGCTTATAGAAGAGCAATTGATTTTCTTGAAGAATGTAGAAATAAAAACAAAAAATATAAAACTCCAAAAGAACTTCTTTTAGAACTTAACAAAGCAAGTCACAGAAAATACACAACTGGCTTTATGGTTAAATCAAATGAGCCAACACAAAACTTTGAAACATCTGTTCAAGAACAAGATAGCAAGTTTATGGCTATTGTTTTAGAAACAGAAAAAGGAAGAATTTTGGTTGAACAAAGAAACAAATTTGCAGTTGGAGATTCACTTGAAATTTTGACCCCATCTAAATCATTTGGAAAATCAATTAAGATAACAAAAATGGAAGATGAAAACGGAAACAATATTGAAGAGGCAAAAGCTGTTCAACAAAAACTTTGGATATACACAAATGAATATATTGAAGTTGGAGATATATTAAGAAAATAAAGAACCAAACCTGGTTCTTTTTTTTGACATAAAATTTTATAAACTGACATAAATTTAAACAAGGAGGATTTATGTTTTTTAGCAAACTTTTTATGTTTCTTGCTAGACTATTATTTTTAACTGGAAGAGTTGAAAATAAAAAAGCATTTGATAAACCACTAAGCGAAAAAGAAGAGAAAGAATATTTTCTCAAAATGAAACAAGGAGATAAACAAGCTGAAGAAAAACTTATCAAACACAACCTGAGGTTGGTTGCTCACATAACAAAAAAATATAAAAATTCAAACATTGACCAAGAAGATTTAATTTCAATTGGCTCAATAGGACTAATGAAAGCTATAAAAACATTTACCTATGAAAAGGGAAACAGTTTTTCAACCTATGCCGCAAGATGCATTGAAAATGAAATTTTAATGACTTTTAGATCAGATAAAAAAAATGCTGACACTGTTTACCTCGACGATGTGATATCAATTGACAAAGACGGAAACAATCTTTCACTGTATGAAATTCTTTGTGACAATTCAGTTGCAATTGACAAACAAGCAGAGAACAAAATCTTATTTAAAAAAATATTATCAGTCATACAAAATGATTTAAACGAAAGAGAACAAGAAATTTTAATTAAAAGATTTGGACTTTGCGGTGCTGCTCAAAAAACACAAATTGAACTTGCGGATGAATTAAATATATCAAGATCATATATATCAAGATTGGAGAAAAAAGCAATAAATATTATTAAATCTAAGTGTAATTATTGATTTTTTATTATTTATTTGCGGTTTTTTAATTAATGCTGAATTATTATAAATAATTAATTTTTATCAAAATAACACTTATTTAACATTATTGACTTACTGCTTAATTTATGATATAATATTAATAGTTGGTTGGGTAATCGCATGTTTAAACATGAGGAAAGTCCGAGCACCACAGAGTAATCATACTTGATAACATCAAGCCAGGGCAACCTGAGGAAAAGTGCAACAGAAATATACAGCCAACCTGTTTGGCAATGGTGAAAAAGTGAGGTAAGGGCTCACTCGAAATATTGGTGACAATAATTCGCTGTAAACTCTATGAGGTGCAAGGTGTGGAACTTATGGGCTACTCGTCCGTTCCCGTGACCGCTTGAATGCAGTAGCAATATTGCATCTAGATTGATGATTGCCTTCAATGACAGAACTCGGCTTATAGACCAACCTTAAACACATAGCAATATGTGTTTTTGTTTTGCTTAAAATTTTTAAATTTTGACAATATTTATATATGTTATTTTATTTAAAATTAATAATTTTTGCAGTTATTTTGCTATTTTTGTTATATTTTTTAATTAAAAAAGATAATTTTTGCGAAAATATTTTTGATTTGAAAAATTTGATTTATAATAAAAATTTACAAACAAAATACATCAGTTTAAGAAAAACAATAATTGATTTTAAAATAAAATCTATAATAAATTCAAAGACAAAAAGAATGTATTTTGAAAAGGATTTCATTGATAACAAAGACATAATTTTGAAAATTTCTGAGTGTGTTAGTAATAAAATTAACAACAGTAATCAACTATATAAAGCCAAATCAAAAATTACAAATATTGAAAATGTCGCATATATTGTTTCAAAAACAATTCATAGCAATAACCCATATTTATTATTTTCAAAATATAAAAACATAAAAACTTTCATTAAAATAAATAAAAAAGAAGATAAAATTTTTAAACTATTATTAGCTAAGTTTTTATTAGAAGAATTGGTTAAAATTGAAGATGAATTTATTCAAATTTCAAAAATAATTCAAAATAATAAAAATCGCAATTATTTTACTTTTTATTTAAAAAACATAAATAATACTGCAAAATATTATTCAATTTTGAGATATTACAAAAATTCAACTATGTATTTTTATAAGAAAAAAATAGATAAAGTTTCATTAATAAACAACTTGTTTGATGAATTAAACTACTCAAATTTTCGTATGCGAATCATAATCAAATACCTTTCTGTAATGTTTAAATTTTGATTTCACTTTACTTTTCAATATATTATATGTTATTATATTAAAGATAAATTAGTAGGAGTATTTTATGGATAGTTTGTTTAGTGAAAATTCAAAAAAATTAGCTCCTCTTGCTGATAGATTAAGACCAAAAGATTTAGATGAATTTTTGGGTCAAGAACACATTGTTGGCAAGAATTCATTTTTAAGAAGAGCAATAGCTTCTGATAAACTTGGCAGTTGCATTTTCTTTGGACCACCAGGAACTGGAAAAACAACACTTGCTTCCATTATTGCAAAACAAACGGGAAGTTTTTTTGTGATGCTTAATGCAGTCTCTTGTGGTGTTGCAGATGTTAAAAAAGTTATTGCCGATGCAAAATCAAACATTGAACTTTATGGCAAAAAAACATACCTTCTTCTTGACGAATGTCATAGATGGAATAAAGCACAGTCAGACTCTATGCTTGAAGCTATTGAAAAGGGACATATTGTCTTTATTGGTGCAACAACTGAAAATCCATTTGTATCTATGACCAGAGCGATTGTTTCAAGATGCAGAGTGTTTGAATTTAAACCACTTTCAAAACAAAATATTCTTTCAGCAATCAACAATGCCATTTCTAACAAAGAAGACGGTTTTGGCAATTTGGAAATCAATATATCAAAAGAAGCAAAAGAACATTTTGCACAAACTTCTGGCGGCGATGCAAGAATTGCTCTTGGTAATTTAGAAATTGCTATTATTTCATCAGAAAAAGAAAATGGTGTAATAACCATTGATATTGACACTGCAAAAGAAGTTTGCAAACACAACAACAAAAGCATTGACGATGACCTTTATTATGATATGCTTTCTGCATTTTGCAAAAGTTTAAGGGGAAGTGATGCAGATGCTGCACTTTACTGGGCTCACAGATTAATTGCTTCTGGTTGCGACCCACTTTTGATTTTTAGAAGACTTTTAGCTCATTCAAGCGAAGATGTTGGTCTTGCAAATTCAAATGCACTTGTGGTTTCAAACAGTGCAATGCAATCATATCTTCAAATGGGTGTTCCTGAAGGATTAATTCCACTTTCTCATGCAATTATTTATGTTTGTATGAGCCCTAAATCAAATTCTGTTATTGAAGCAATGCACTTAGCACAAGAAGCTGTTGAAAAAACATACACCGGCGATGTTCCATCTCATTTAAAAAACCACAACTATATGAACGAAAACAGACCAAAATATAAATACCCACACAACTATGGCGGTTATGTTGAACAACAATATCTTCCAGACGAAATTAAAAATGAAGTCTTTTATATTCCAACAAACAATGGAAGTGAAGCTTCAATAAAACTACCAGATTACAAAATGAAAAATATTAAAAACAACAGGCAGGATAATTGATGATAACACAAGACGAAATTCAAAGAGAAAAAGAATACCTAAAAACCGTTATCAATGTTTTAAATGATGAAATTAATAATTTTGACGAAAGAGTAAAATTTTTATCTAACAATATTCAAGAACAAATGACCTATGCTTGGGATAAGACCAACAGACTTTCTGACACTGAGTTTATTTATGCAGTCGCAAACATTCAAAAGAGAAGTGTTTATGCTGAAAATGCAAACAAAAAAGTTAGATCATACAAAAAAATGCTCAATAATGCATATTTTGCAAGAATAGACTTTGACGATGGAGAAGAATTGCTTCCAATTTACATTGGAATTGCATCTCTTCAAAGCGGCGAAGAGTTTTATGTTTATGACTGGAGAGCACCAATTGCTAGTATGTTTTATAACTGCGAAATCGGTGATGCAAGTTACACAATTTCAACCGGAGATAAAATTAAAGGTAAATTAACCCTTAAAAGACAATACAAAATTTCAAACGGCGAAATCGTTGAAATGTTTGATACTGATATGCAAATTATTGACTCTGTTTTGAAAAACATTTTATCTGCAAATGCTAGTAACAAAATGAAAAACATTGTCAACACCATTCAAAAAGAACAAAACACTATTATTAGAAAAAATGATGTTGACCTTTTGATTGTTCAAGGTCCTGCTGGTTCAGGAAAAACTAGTATTGCTATGCACAAAATCGCATATCTTTTATACTCTGAAAGAGATAAAATCAACAATTCAAATGTAATGATTTTGTCGCCAAATGATATTTTTAACAACTATATTTCTGATGTACTTCCAGAAATTGGTGAGGATAATGTTGTTCAAGCAACTTATTATGACTATGCAAAAGCATTTATAACAGAGTTTCATATTGCATCAAAAATTGAAGATGTTTATGAAGTTGTTTATGGCGAAAAAACCGAAAACAATATTGACAAATATAATGAAATAAAATTTAAGTCTGACGAAATTTATACAAGAATTTTAAAAGACTATATCAAACTTAACAGAGTTGAACTTTTGGGTCTTGAAGAAATTGTTATCAATGACGAAGTTGTTATGGGTATTGATGAAATTTCTAAAATTGCAATGGCCATGAAATCAAATGGCGAAAGCTTATATTCACTTGGCAAAAAAATTATTGAAAGAGTGTATTTTGTTGCTGCAACAAAAACTCAAAAACACTTAACACTTGAAAAACTTAAAAAACAAGCAATTGAATCTCTTACAAAAGCGAAACTTAAAGTTGCAAATTTATATAAAAAATTATATTCAAACAAAGAAGATTTTATTGAGTTTATTACAAAAGAATATGAAAGATTTGACAGGGCAGAAGATTTGAAACAATATAACCTTTCAGTGATTTTTGACCTTACTCACGAAAACCTTTCAAAAGACCTTTTAGAATACCAAGATGTAACACCTTATATGTATTTAAAATCAAGAATTATTGGTATTTCTGCCAACAAAAATATTAAATATGTTTTAATTGATGAAGCACAAGATTATTCAATTACTCAGTACAAGATTTTAGCTATGATGTTTAGAAATTCAAACATCACAATTCTTGGAGATTTAAATCAATCAATTCTTCCATTTAATAATCATAAAAACTATTCTGAAATTGAAAACACTATTAGAAAATTTAAAAGAAATTTAATTTCTAGTGAGTGTGAACTTTCAAAAACTTATCGTTCAACTTTTGAAATTAATGAGTTTGCAAAAAGAGTGTTAGATAGCAAAAACGACTATAATCAAATTGATAGACACGGCGATCCTGTTGAAGTTATTAAACAAAATAAATTTGATATTTCACAAATTTTAAACGATTCAATTTCTTTAAAAAATTCTTACAATACCGTTGCAATTATTTGCAAAAATATTGAGGAAACATTATTATATAAGCAGGAAGTGCAAAATACTGAATTTGCAAACAAATTTAGAATAGTAACAAAAAATGACAATGTTTTTGTTGGCGAAAAAATTATGATTATTCCATCTTATCTTGCAAAGGGTCTTGAATTTGATGCAGTTATTGTTAGCAATGCAAATTCAAAAGCTTATACAGAAGATGAACAAAAATTATTCTATGTTGTTTTGACTAGGGCACTTCATAAACTTAAAATTTATCATACTGGAGAATTTACAAAACTTATTTCAGGAGATATTGATGAAAAAGGAAACAAATAGAAATTTACTTTATCAAAACTATCAACGACACCTTGTTAAAGCAACCGTTTCAACCAACATTGGCATAACCAATACAGATAGACTTATAAAAGCTTATGGTGCTGGTGCAAACAGAATTGAACTTTTAAACAAGCTCCAAAAACAATCAAAATTTACTTTATATTGGTTTTCAACATTTATTTTGCTTGGTGCAATCTGTTTGATGTTAGATTTTAAAAACAGCTGGTTTAACATTTTTGACTTATACATACTTTTGTTTAACATTTATCTTATTGCAAGAGGCAAACTTCTTGGTATGTATATAGGTGTTTTAGAGTGTGCATTTTATGCTTACATATGTTATCAGTCACAGCTTTTTGGTGAAGTTGTAAAGGTTCTTTGCATTTCTATTCCTTTGAATATTTACACAATTATTAGTTGGGTTGTAAGTATGAAAAAGAAAAAGAAAAAAATGAGCAAAGAAAAATATGCTTCACAAGACGACGAAGAAGACATTGTTATTAAAAAATTTAACAAAAAACTCTTAGCGGCATATATTCTTATGGCGATTGCAATCACCGCACTTAGCTATGTGTTCTTAAAATTTGGTTTAAAACAAAAGACTGCATTGCTTCTTGGTGCTATCGCTTTGATGATTACTGTAATGGGCAAAATTTTAACTGCACAAAGATATATGGAATCTTATACCGTGTTTATTATCGGTGACATAATCTGTATGCTTATGTGGGGTCAAACTTTAATTGAAACAGGCTTTTCAGTTGCAAACATTTCGATGATTGTTTATTATCTTGCTTGTTTCACCAACAACATTTATGCTTATGGACTTTGGAAGAGTATGTATAGAAAAGTTGCCGTTAATGGGGGAATCATCTTGGCTCAACGAAAAGTCAATATCAAAAAAATTGCAAAGCTTAGAAGAACTTTCAGAAACTTGCACTGGAACAAACAAATTGATATGGCAAAAAATAGTTAATTAAAAACACATCACAAATTTGTGATGTGTTTTTTTATAAAGAAAAACCCACGAAAATCGTGGGTTCATTTTATTTTTTATCAGTTAAGCATTTTGGTTCATAAGAATCAAATACAAAGTTGTCACAGAAACCTTTTAATCTCATTTCTTCATCTTCTGACTTAATTGCACAAGCAAGAACTGGCATAACATTATAATACTTTTTTAAATATTTGTTTGGCATATCTTGTGCTTCATAAATAATAAAGTTTGGTTCACTGATTTTTTTATTGAACGACATTCTCTTTAAGAAAAATCTTCTTGCACCAATAATTTCTTTATCTTTATAAAACGATGCAACTTGACCTCTTTTAACTTTTGGGGCATTAATTTTAAACCACTCAAGAGAATATGGATTAAATGATGTAACGGCATATTCACCACGGTAGTTTTGTAAAACCTTCCAAACAGCTTTTTCAGCTGCACCAACTTTTCCATAATTTTTAATTTCAATCAAAACAGGAACTTTTCCATCAATTGCATCAAGTGCTTCTTCAAGAGTAGGGATTTTTTCTTTTGAGCCAACGAGTGTTAACTTTTGAATATCAGCATATTTGCAACTTGAAATGTAACCATCTTTGCCAGTCATTCTTGCTAACTTTTCATCATGAAAAATTACAGGAGTACCGTCGGTTAAAACTGAAACATCAAGATCAACAACGACTTTATTTTTAACAGCATTTTTAAATGCAGCAATTGAGTTTTCAGGAATTTTATCTGTAAACAAACCTCTGTGTGCGATAGGTTGTTTTACAATCCAACTTTCATATATATTCATATTTTCTCCAAAAAATTACATTTATTATCTAAAAAAGACAATACTAATCCTATCAAATTATACAATTGATTTTGATATTTGTCAATATTTTGAAACCTCTTAAACTACATTTAATAATAATTTAATATATTTTATGTAATAAAATTTCGCTATATGATTGATTTATTTTATAGTTTAGTTTAAAATTTATTTGAGGTATTTATGGAAAAACGACTAGATAATGTTAGAAACTTTTCAATCATCGCTCACATTGATCACGGAAAAAGTACTCTTGCTGATAGACTTATGGAATTTACCGAAACCGTAGCAAAAAGAGATAGCAAAGAACAACTTTTAGACTCAATGGATATTGAAAGAGAAAGGGGAATAACCATCAAGCTCACACCTGTTACTATGAAGTATCAAAAAGATGGAAAAGAGTATATTTTAAACCTTATCGACACCCCTGGACATGTTGACTTTACTTATGAAGTTTCAAGATCACTTGCAGCCTGTGAAGGTGCAATTTTAATTGTTGATGCAACACAAGGTGTTCAGGCTCAAACCCTTGCGAATTTTTATCTTGCATTTGAAAACAACTTAGAAGTTTTGCCAGTAATCAACAAAATGGACTTACCATCAGCAAGACCAGAAGAGGCAAAAGCTGATATTGAAAATATTATTGGAATTCCTGCAGACGAAGCACCTTGCATTTCAGCAAAAACCGGTCTTAACATTAAAGATGTTTTAGACCAAATTGTTGACCAAATTCCACCACCAGTTGGTGATGATGAAGCACCACTTCAAGCACTTATCTTTGACAGTTATTATGACAACTATAAAGGTGCTGTTTGTCTTGTTAGAATCAAAAACGGAACCGTTAAAACCGGAACAAAAATAAAAATGCTTCAAACAGGAAAAGAATTTGAAGTTGTTGAAGTTGGAACTTTTAAACCAAAAATTGAAAGAGGTGAGATATTAAAGGCAGGCGATGTTGGTTACATTTCTGCTAGTATTAAAACCGTTTCTGATATCAAAGTTGGTGACACCATCACCGAAACCGAAAGACAATCTGAACCACTTCCAGGATATAGAGAAATTCAACCTGTGGTTTACTCAGGAATCTTTCCAATTGATGGTGACAAATATAATGCACTTAAAGATGCACTTGAAAAAATCAAACTTTCAGATGCTTCTTTGATTTATACACCTGAAACATCATCTGCATTAGGTTATGGTTTTAGATGCGGCTTTTTGGGACTCTTGCACCTTGAAATTATTACTGAAAGATTAGAAAGACACTTTGGTTTAGATGTTATTACAACAATGCCTAGTGTAACTTATAATGTTTATAAGAAAAATGGTGATATGCTTGAGATTTCAAACCCAAGCAATATGCCAAAACCAGATGAAATTGACTATGTTGAAGAGCCTTTTATCAAGGCAAACATTTATTCACCACCAGAATATGTTGGTGCAATTATGGACCTTGGCATTGCAAAAAGAGGCATATACAAAGATATGCAATACTTAGCTGACAACAGAGTTAAACTTGATTTTGAACTTCCACTTGCAGAAGTTGTTTTTGACTTTTTTGACAAACTCAAATCAACCACACATGGCTATGCTAGTTTTGACTATGAAATGGCAGGTTTCCAAACCAGCGATATGGTTAAGGTTGATATGCTTTTAAACTCTGAGCCTTGCGATGCACTTTCAATGATTGTGCATAGAACAAGAGCTTATGAAAGATCAAGAGCAATCACTGAAAAACTTAAAGAAGTTGTTCCTAGACAATTGTTTGAAATACCAATTCAAGCAACTATTGGTGGAAAAATCATTGCAAGAGAAACCGTTAAGGCTCTTCGAAAAGATGTTATTGCAAAGTGTTATGGTGGAGATGTAACAAGAAAGAGAAAACTTCTTGAAAAACAAAAAGAAGGCAAGAAGAAAATGAAACGACTTGGTAGTGTTGAACTTCCTAGTGAAGCATTTTTAAGTATTTTAAAAATGGATAACGATTAAAAAATAATCGTAATTGACAAAAAACAAAATTATATATAAAATACTTTCTATAGGAGAAAGATATGTCTATTAGCGAACTTGGTCTTAATATTGACGAAAATTCAGCAAAGCAAAGCTTGAGCATTTATGTTCATATTCCTTTTTGCTCTTCAAAATGTGCATACTGTTCATTTGTTTCTATGGTTGCATCTGAAGACGACAAAAAGAGATATTTTGAAGCTCTTGTTGATGAAGTAAAAATTCAAGCAGCAAAATATCGTTCAATTTATTCTGTTTCAAGCATTTATATTGGTGGCGGAACACCTTCTTGTCTTGACTATTATTATATTAGAGATTTGCTTTCTTGCATTTATAAAAACTTTGCAGTAAAAAATTCTGCTGAAATTACAATTGAAATCAATCCTAATTCAGTTGATAAAAACAAAATTAGAGAATATATTTTGTCTGGTGTAAACAGATTTAGCATTGGTCTTCAATCAATTTCTCCAAAAGTTTTAAAGGCAATGGGCAGAACACACACTGCTCAAGATTATCAAGCAGCAATTACCGCTATTCATGATTTTGGAATCAAAAATATTAGCACTGACATAATCATTGGTTATCCTGGACAAAAACTTCAAGATGTTAAAGAAGTTGTTGACCTTTTGCTTAAGCTTGATATTCCACACATTTCTGCTTATATGCTTTCAGTTGAAAAGGGAACAAAACTTAAAAAACTTGTTGACAACGGCTCTGTTGGACTCCCTGAAGAAGACACCGTTATCAATATGTATAACTACATTTTAGAAACATTAACCGACAATGGTTATGTTAGATATGAATTTTCAAACTTTGCAAAACCAACTCACGAATCTTTCCACAACAAAGTTTATTGGAAGAGAAAGGATTACTTGGGTCTTGGACTTGCAGCTCACTCTTACATTGACGGAACAAGATTTGCAAATACTGAAAATATTGTAAAATATGCAACAACTCTTGAAGATAAAAAAGAAATTCCTATTGCAATTTCTAAAACACTTACAGAAGAAGAAAAGAAAGAAGAAGCCGTTATGCTTTCACTTAGAACAGCAGAGGGTTTGAACTTAGACTTATATAAACAAGAATTCGGCGAAAACTTTTTAGCAAAAAAGAAAGCTACTATTACAAAACTAATTAAAGCAGGTTTCTTGATTTTATCAAAAGACAATCATTTGATTTGCACAAATAAAGGCTTTTTGGTTTTAAATTCTATTGTATTAGAACTTGTTGGATAACAATTTTACATTTTTTAACAGATTATAAAAGATAGGTAAAATTTTTACTTATCTTTTATTTTTTTGTGTAAAAGTTGTCATAAAACGATTGACATTTTTTGTTAGCAGTAATAATATATACAGTGTTAGCACTCAAAATAAAAGATTGCTAAAAATATGAATAATTCTTAATTGTTTCGTATATAATTACAAATGAGGTAATATATGGATTTAAGCGAAAGAAAGAAAAAAATTCTTAGTGCTGTTATTGAAACAAATGTTAAAAGCAAAAAGCCAGAAGCTGTTTCAAGCAAACAACTGCAAGAAGAATATTTGCCTAAATTAAGTTCTGCAACAATTAGAAATGAACTTAATGCTCTTGAAGAAATGGGATATCTCACACACCTTCATACATCGTCTGGAAGAGTTCCAACAAAAGAAGGTTATGAAAAATATATCTCAGAACTTATGAAAGAGAAAAAACTCACTCAAAAAGAAAGAGAAAATATTCAATCGAATTTTGCAAACAAACTTATAAGCATTAGAGATATTATTGAAAGGTCAGCAAAAACTATTTCAAAAGCAACAAACTACACTTCAATTGTATATTCTGGACCATCAAACAGGGCAATTATTAAAGACATTAAACTTTATCCTGTTAGTCCAACAACTCAGCTTGTTGTGGTTGTTACAAATGAAAATGTTATCAACGAACTCACAAATCTTGGAACAAACAATGAAGATGAACTTAAATCTGCCAGTGATATATTGAAAGAATTATTTACTAACAAACCTTTATCACTTATAAAAAATAAAGATTTTAGACATAAAGTTGTTACAAAAGAATTAACAAAATATAAAACTGTTTTCGACAGGGTTTTAGACATCATTTCATCTGAAAGCAATAGTTCTAGAAATAACCTAAGCATTGCCGGAAAAGACAAGCTTATGGAATATTCTGAATTTAATGATGTTGAAAAATTCAAAAAAGCCGTTTCGCTATTTGAAGACCAAGAATCACTCATACCTTTATTTGATAAAGATGATAACCTTGAAGTTTCAATTAATATAGGAAACGATACTGGTCTTGAAGATTGTTCGGTGATAACAATTTCTTGCAATGTTAGTGATGGAACAAAAATTACTGCTGGTGTTGTTGGTCCAATGAGAATGGACTATTCAAAAGCAGTATCTGTATTAAAAGAAGTTGCTGAAACTATTGAAAACAGCATTAATTTAGAAGGAGACTATGATGAGTAAAGAAGAAAAGAAATGCTGCAAAGAAAAAGATAAAACCGAAAAAAAAGGTTGCTGCAATGATAACTGTAAATGCGGAGATAATTGCAAATGCGGAGATAATTGTAAGTGTGGTGAAGAAGGTTGCAAATGTGAAGAATTAAAAATAAACATTGAACTTCTTGAAAAACAACTTGAAGAATCAAAAAAGACCGCTGCTGGATATTTAAGCACTGCATCATATTATAAAACACAAGCTGAAGATAACAAAAAAGACTTTGAAAGATATAAAGAAAGAAATAAAAACATTGAAACAGATGCTATTTCAAAAGCAAATGAATCTGTTGCAAAAAAACTTCTTCCTGTTATTGACAATTTCGACCAAGCTATGTCACATGTAACTGATCAAGAAATTTTGAAAGGCTTTGCAATGATTTATTCATCACTTATTTCAGCTCTTTCTGATATTGGTGTTGTTGAAATTGTTTGCAAAGGCGAAACCCTTGATCCTGAATTTCACAACTGTATCAACACTGAAGAAACAGATAATGAAGAAATGACTGATAAAATTGCAACAGTTTATCAAAAAGGCTATATGTTTGCTGAATCTAAAAAAGTTATTCGACCGGCAACTGTTAGTGTTTATAAAGCTTAATTTATAAACCAATATATCTAATCTTTGGACAGCAGATATTGAACTTGCAATATCAACATTAAATTATTAACTAATAAAATTTATATAAAAAAGGGGAAATAAAATATTATGGGAAAAATTATTGGTATTGACCTTGGAACAACCAACTCATGTGTAGCAATCATGGAAGGTGGTGAACCAACAGTTATCACTAACACAGAAGGCAGCAGAACAACTCCATCTGTTGTTGGATTTACAAAAGATGGCGAAAGACTTGTGGGTCAAGTTGCAAAGAGACAAGCTGTTGCAAACCCAGAAAACACAATCAGATCAATCAAGAGCAAAATGGGTGAAAATGCTTCAGTTGAAGCAGGTGGCAAAACTTACACTCCACCAGAAATTTCAGCTATGATCTTAACAAAACTTAAAAATGATGCTGAAAAATATTTAGGCGAAAAGGTTACAGAAGCGGTTATCACTGTTCCTGCATACTTCAACGACTCTCAAAGACAAGCAACAAAAGATGCAGGAAAAATTGCTGGTCTTGATGTTAAAAGAATTATTAACGAACCAACAGCCGCAGCTCTTGCTTATGGTCTTGACAAAGTTCAAGATCAAGATGGTCAAAAAATCTTAGTTTATGACCTTGGCGGTGGTACATTTGATATTTCAGTTCTTGAAATTGCTGACGGTGTTTTCCAAGTTTTAGCAACTGGCGGAAACACAAAGCTTGGTGGTGACAACTTTGATGAAGTTATTATGAACCACTTAATTGATGAATTCAAAAAGAGCGATGGCATTGATCTTTCAAAAGATAAAATGGCAATGCAAAGACTTAAAGAAACTGCTGAAAAAACAAAAATTGAACTTTCATCAATGTCACAAAGTTCAGTTTCACTTCCATTCATCTCAGCAGATGCAACTGGTCCAAAACACTTAGAAATCAACATCACAAGAGCAAAATTTGAAAGTATGATTGAAGATATGATTAATGAAACAATCACACTTACCAAAAAAGCACTTTCTGATGCAAAACTCACTGTTAATGATGTAGCAAAAATTATTATGGTTGGTGGTTCAACAAGAATCCCAATGGTTATTTCAAAAGTTCAAGAATATATCGGAAAACAACCATTTACAGGAATCAACCCAGACGAATGTGTTGCTGTTGGTGCAGCTATTCAAGGTGGTGTTCTTGCTGGTGATGTTAAAGATGTGCTTCTTCTTGATGTAACTCCACTTTCACTTGGCATTGAAACAATGGGCGGAGTGTTTACAAAACTTATTGAAAAGAACACAACCATTCCAACAACAAAAACACAAGTATTCTCAACAGCTGCTGACAATCAACCAGGTGTTGACATTCATGTTCTTCAAGGTGAAAGAGAATTTGCCGCTGACAACAAAACTCTTGGCAGATTTGAACTTACTGGAATTCCACCAGCTCCAAGAGGTGTTCCACAAATTGAACTTAAATTTGATATCGATGCAAACGGAATTGTTCATGTTTCAGCAAAAGATTTAGGAACAGGCAAATCTCAAGATATCACAATCACAGCATCTTCAAATCTTTCTGATGCAGATATTGACAAAGCTATTAAAGAAGCTGAAATGTATGCTGAAGAAGACAAAAAGAGAAAAGAAGTTGTTGATGCTAAAAATAGCTTAGACCAACTTATTATGGGTATTGAAAAAGTTCTCCGTGAAAGTGGTGACAAGATTTCTGAAGAAGATAAAACAAAACTTAACGAAGAAGTTGAAAAAGCAAAAGAAGTTTATAAGTCAGCAACTGATGCTGAAACTTTGAAAACAAAACTTGAAGAACTTTCAAAAGTTTCAAATGAAATCTTCTCTAAACTTTATGCAAATGCTGGTGCACAAGGCGGAGCTGATGGCTCAACTTCTGCAGATGGCAATGGTTCAACAGACCCAAACAATTTTAGCGATTTTACAACAAAATAATGAAAAATTGCTAAAATTTTACTTAAAAATTAACAAAATTGCGATTTTTAATTATCAGGCAGTGCTTAATTCAAGTACTGTCTGATAGTTTTTGAAAAGGAAATTATGGCAGAAAAAAACTATTATGACATTTTGGGAGTAAGCAAATCAGCTTCTGATGACGAAATTAAAAAAGCATACAGAAGCTTAGCAAAAAAATATCATCCAGATTTGAATCCAGGAAATCAAGAAGCTGCTGAAAAACTTAAAGAAGTCAACCAAGCATATTCTGTGCTTTCTGACAAAACAAAAAAACAAAACTATGACACTTATGGAAATGAAAATGGTCCACAAGGTTTTGGTGGCGGTTCTGGTTTTGGAGGATTCGGTTCAGGCTTTGGTGGTTTTGGCGACGGATTTGGAGACTTTGGTGATATTTTCAGCAATATTTTTGGTGGTGCTTTTGGTGGCGGAAGATCATCAAGAAGCAGAGCAAGTATGCAATCTCAAGGTGCTGATATTCAAGTTAAAATGAAACTTTCTTTTGTTGAAGCTGCATTTGGTTGTAAAAAGAACATCAACTTAAATCGTTCTGAAACCTGTCCACACTGCAAGGGAACTGGTGCAAAAAATGGAACCGAATTTTCAACCTGTTCACACTGCTCTGGAAATGGAACTGTGAGACAAGTTCAAAACACTCCATTTGGTCAAGTGGTATCTGAAGGTGTATGTCCTGAATGTAAAGGAACTGGCAAAAAGATTAAAGAAAAATGTTCAAAATGTAACGGCAATGGTGTAACAAGAGAAAACAGGAATATTGAACTCAATATTCCTGGCGGTATTCAAAATGACCAAGTTTTAACACTTAGAGGTCAAGGTGAAGCTGGAAGAAATGGTGGACCTGCTGGTGATATGCAAATTTTGATTCAAGTTGAAAATCATAAACTCTTAAAAAGAGAAGGTTATGATGTTTATGTTGATGTTCCAATTTCATTTACCGAAGCTCTTCTTGGTGCAAAAATCAAGATTCCTGGAATCAACGAAACTCTTGAACTTACTATTCCTGAACTCACTCAAACAGGAACTATTTTAACAGTTAAGGGCAAAGGAACTAAAATTTTAAACAAAAATGCATATGGTGACCTTTTTGCAAAAATTACTGTTGAAATGCCAAAATCTCTTGATAAAAAAGAAAAGCAACTTATTCAAGATTTAGAAAACAGCATTTCAAAAAATCAATATGCAAAAAAGAAATCTTTTAACGATAAGTTATAATCAAAAAAGATATGGTTTATGCCATATCTTTTTGTTTTGTTAAATCTCTAAAAATGAAATATAATTGACCTTTTTTATTTGATGTATTATAATTTGCTTATGAAAGAAAAAAGATATTATTTTAATGGAAATTTAGCCATAAACAAAACAATTTCACTTGAAGGTGATGAATTTCATCATTTAACAACCGTTATGAGAACAAGAATTAATGAAAGGGTTTGTTTATTTAATGGCGATGGAAACTTTTATTTTGGAGTTGTGGAATCAATTTCAAAAAAGTATGCTGAAATCAAAATTGTTGAAGCAATGTCATCAAACAATGAGCCAAAAATTAAACTTTCTGTTTATCAAGCTCTTGCAAAGGGTGATAAGCTTAGTTTGGTTATGCAAAAAATTACAGAAATTGGTGCCAGTGAACTTTGTTTGTTTGAAAGCAAATTTTGTGATGTTAAAGCAAACACTCACAAACAAGAAAGAATGGACAGCATTTCAATTTCTGCCGCAAAACAATGTGGAAGAGCAACAATTGTTGAAACCAAAGGCATTATGAAAATCAAAGATGTGGCAGACACAATCAAAGATTTTGATGCTTTTTATGTTGCTTATGAAAACAAAGATGGCTTAACACTTGCTGCTGACCTGTTAAAAAATAAAGAAAACATCAAATCTGTTGCAATAATGATTGGTGCAGAAGGTGGTTTTTCTGAAGATGAAATAAAAACACTAGAAGATGCAGGTGCAAAAATTGTTTCTCTAGGAAATCGAATTTTAAGAACAGAAACAGCTGCAATTGTTACAGCAGGAACAATCATTCAAATTTTAGAAACTGTTTAGGAGAATTTATGAAAAAAATTTCTATCATCACACTTGGCTGCAAAGTTAATCAGGTTGAAAGCGAAGACCTTGCAGAACAACTTTACGAAGCGGGTTATGAAGTTTTGATGGGGCTTAATGTTGCAGATATATATATTATCAATACTTGTGCTGTAACAAACGAAGCCGAAAGAAAATCAAGAAACATTATAACAAAACTCTTAAAACTTAATCCTGCCGCAAAAATTTATGTTTGCGGTTGTTCTTCTGAGCATAATCCTGAACAATTCAAAAAGGGTGACTATGTGAGAAAAGTTGTTGGCAATCCACACAAAGAAATTTTGGTTGATGCCATTAAAAATGATGACCCTGACTTTAAAAACAACAAACCACAAGAATTAAAATCAAGAGTAACATCAAAAACAAGAGCCGACCTTTGGGTTCAAAACGGCTGCAACAACTTCTGCACATATTGCATCATTCCATATATTAGAGGAAGAGAAGTTAGTTTTCCACTTACTGAAGTTGAAGCAAAAGTTAAAAAACTTGAAAAAGAAGCCAAAGAAATTGTTGTTACAGGCATCAACTTATCTGCTTATGGAAATGATATTCCTGGCAGTGATGGTTTGATTGAAATTGCAAGATTATTTAAAAATAGTCCTTCACGATTTAGATTCAGTTCACTTGAAGTAAATGTTATTACCGATAAATTTTTAAAAGAACTTTCAACTTTTAACAATTTTTGTGACCACTTTCATTTGAGTCTTCAAAGCGGTGGAAACAATACTCTCAAAAAAATGAACAGACATTACACAAAAGAAGAGTATCTTGAAAAAGTTAATATGATTAGAAAATATTTTCCAATGGCGGGAATAACAACTGATATCATCATTGGCTTTCCAACAGAAACAGAAGACGACTTTAATGAATCTCTTGAGTTTGCAAAAACTGTGAATTTTAGTGAAATGCATATCTTTCCATATTCAAAAAGAGACGGCACTGTTGCTGCTACTTTTAAAAACATTGCAACAAATGTTAGCGAAAGAGTTCAAAAAATGACCGCTGTTGCAAACGAAATGAAAACTGCATTTTTAAATAAAAATATTGATAAAACATATACAGTTATTATTGAAAATCAAAAAAATGGTTACTATTTGTCACACACCAAAAACTTCATTTTGTGCTACATTAAGTCTGAAAAATCATTAGAAGCAAACTCTGAGCTTATTGTTAAAATCAAAGAACCTTTTGAAGACGGTGTAATGGCCGAAATAGTAAAAATGTAAAAATATCGCAAAAACACTGTTAAAAATACAACTTATCAAAAACCGATTTTTGCAGAGCTATTTTGTATATTTTATATTAAAATTAGCATAAAATTACATTTTAATCTAATTTTCAGCTGTTTTTTTGTTAAAAATTTAATTATTTAGGAGATTTTGAAAATATGAGATATTCACCAGCAAAACCTGCCGCAATTGCACTTGCTGCATTGCTATTATTATCTCCACTTACTGCTTGTTCAAATCAACACACAACTTCATCTGGAAGCACCAGCGGTTCGTCAAAAATTGAACAATCTTATAATCAAAATAGTCAACACAAAACCCCTTCATCACTTGCAGAAGTTAAACCAACCTTTTCACAAACAAGATGGGCGGGAGTTGAATATACAAAAATCGATGAAGAGTCTTTGCTTGAAATTATTAGAATTGCCATGAACGATGCAAAGAAAATGTATATTGAAATGGGTGCTGGAAATATGACAATTAAATCAGATGGAACAGCATCAAAAGATAGCAAGGATTTTTATCCTAGTTGGATGAACGAATACTTCTTTCTTGCAAGAGCAAAAAGAGAATCTGGCAACTATATGATTGACTATGTTGGCAAACCTGTTGATGACAAAGGAAACCGAGCGGTTGGAATTATGTGTGTTGTTCCTGAATATATTATTCCAACACTAAATCAATATATGAGAGATACCTTTAAATCGGATATGAGATTTAACGATATGAAACTTCAACCTTCTGCTTCTGATTTAAAAAATTATAAAACATCAAAACAATCTGCAAACAACTTAAAAGAATCTGTTTATGATATGGTCTTCACTTCAATTTGCTATGATATTTATAATGCAAAATGTTTGGGACCAAATCACAAAGATTACTATGCAAAGTTTGGCGGATATGATGAGTCATTAAGACAACAAGTTGTAACTGCTCTTTATTTGTTTAAAAGGGCTGAAGTTATTTCAAGTTTGCAAAATGGAACTTTTTATGAAGAATTTGGAAATACAGATTATGTTCAGGACATTTTAAACTTTCAAAAGCAATTTAAAAATGAATATTCAAACACTAATCAACCTGAAAAATAATTAATTTTTCATTTATTGATTGACACAAAGATTTTATTGTGCTAATATAATTTCAGTTTATTGCAGAGGAGGTGAATCCGAAATGACAACCGTTAAAGTTGGAGACAATGAAAGTCTTGACAGTGCTCTTAAAAGATGGAAGAGAAAATGTCAAAAAGATGGCATCATTGGTGATATTCGTAAGAAAGAAGCTTATGTTAAACCTTCTGTTGCAAAAAAGCTTAAAAGTGAAGCTGCTAGAAAGAGAGCTAGAAAAGGTTAATCGACTAAGAGCAAGTGCATAAAGCACTTGCTTTTTTCGTTTCATAAATTTTATTTGTCGATTTTTGTCTTATTTTGCGATTGTGCTTATATTTGAAATTTTTGTGCTACAATAGAAACAATTTTGTAAACAAGGAGACTTTTAAAATGTCAAATAGCACACTAAAACTACTTGCACAAAAAGCAAAAAAGAGATTAAGCACAGCAGGACAAAATTTACCAAAAGAAACTAGTGAAAAATCTACTTTTGCATATTTATCTAATGGAAATTATGCAATAGTTGCAAATAAACAAAAAATTGAAGACGACCCACTTTTTGAAAAAGTTAAAAAGATTATAGAAAAAGGTGATGTTTTTAATCCACTTGCAGAACTTACCGACTATGATATTTTTAATAATTTGTCACAACCCGAAAAAGAAAAATATATTATTGACATATCAAAAAGATATAATGAAATCAAAGAATATTTTTTGAATCAATAATAATAAAAAATGGTGCTTTTGCACTATTTTTTTATTTGCTCATAAATGGTAACTATGTTAAAATATTTTAGAAGGAAAAATATAATGACTAGTGAAATTTTAGATAATTTAAATGATGAACAACGACTTCCAGCTTCTATTATTGATGGACCAATTTTAGTTACCGCAGGTGCTGGAAGTGGAAAAACCAGAATGCTTACTCACAGAATTGCTCATATGGTTAAAGAAAAGGGCATTAATCCAAACCATATTCTTGCAATTACTTTTACAAACAAAGCAGCTAACGAAATGAAAGAAAGACTTGAAAAGATGATTGAAAACATTGAAGATATGTGGATTTGCACATTTCATGCCATGTGTTCAAGAATTCTTAGACGACATGCTGATTTGCTTGGATATTCAAAAAGTTTTTCAATTTATGGCGATAGCGAAAAAGAAAGTGTTATCAAAAAGGCAATGAAAGCCAGAAATATTGATGCTGAAGACAATAACTCACTCAATGCCAAAACCTTTGGTTGGCATATTTCAAATGCAAAAAACAACCTAATGGGACCAGCAGAATATTCAAAATTTATTAGTGACCCAAGAAAAAAAGCCTTAATAACTGGCATCTTTGAAGATTATGAAAAAACTCTTTTTGAATCAAATGCATTAGACTTTGATGACTTGCTGGTTAAAACTTATGAACTTTTAAACAAATTTCCTGAAACTCTTTCTTATTATCAAGATAGATTTGAATATATTTTTGTTGATGAGTTTCAAGATACAAACACTTCTCAATATGAGCTTGTTAAACTTCTTGCAAACAAAAATAAAAACATTTTTGCAGTTGGCGATGAAGACCAATGCATTTATTCTTGGAGAGGGGCTCAAGTTCAAAATGTTAAACAATTCACAATTGATTTTGCAGGTTGTCAAGTGTTTAAACTTGAACAAAACTATCGTTCAACAAAAAAGATTATTGAACTTGCTAACAAATTAATCAAAAACAATTCTCACAGAATTGCAAAAAACTTGTGGACTGCAAACTCTGAAGGTTGTGAAGTTGAACTCAAACAAACATATAATGA
>JAZRNH010000005.1:0-13581 GCA_045648025.1 Clostridia bacterium | reverse complement strand
TCTTCCATCAAAAACTTTTCATAACTTTGAATTTCGTGAGCATTGTCATCAAGACCAGCAAAAAAGCTTTGGTCAATTTTGTATTGTTGAATATAATCATAGCCTTCTTTTGTGTGAACATCGGCTTCGTCAATATGTTTTAAAACATTTTGTGAATCATTGCTGTTGACATGGACAATGCAGCCACCAGTTCTGTTGAAGCTGGTATCAAGAGCAGAAAGATAGATTGCTTGTCGCACATCTTCATAGTCTCCCGCTTGTTCTGAAAGTTTGCCCACGATTTCTTCGTGAGAATAACACACCCAAGCACCTGCTCTTTTTGCAAAAAGCAAACTCTTGTTTTTGAAAATCAAAATATCGCCTTCTTCATTTAAACAAACACCAACTTTCGAACCAGAAGAAATGGTTGCAAGTTTCAAATGTTTGTAAGGTGCAAAAAGTCTGTCATCAACAATTTTTGAATAGTTTACATAATTTGCAATATAACCATCACCAGAAATTTCCATAAACGAACTTTCACCATCGGTTAAAAGCACAGAGAAATCTCTTTTTAAGAATTTTGAAATATGAAGTGTTGGGTTTGTTTTAGCACCCATTTTTTGTTTTGTAACCAAAAAACCAAGAGAAACATGCCTTCCCTCATAGGTTCTTTGACCCCAATAGCTAAGCATATTTAAAAGCAAACCTAATGTGTTTGAAGTTGAATTTGTGAGAGATTTACAAATTGCCTTTTCAATGATTAAGTTTTCAAGACCTTTGATATAGTCTTCTTTTGTTCTATAACTCAACACCTTGCCCATTTCTTCAATGATAGATTTAACAAGGTGAATTTCAAAGTTTTTAAATGGTTGAGCTCGTTTTACAATAATTCTGTAAGTGTCGCTTCTTGAAAATTTAATTTTAATTGCACCAGAATCACCTTGGGCAACACAATTGTCTCTGTTTGAAGAAACTTCTTCACCAACAATTTCTGACCCAGTGAACATCTTTAAAATATAGTTGTTAATAAATTCCAAAAAACGACTTTTATTCATAATTATTATCTCTCTTTTTTTTATTTTCTAGTATATATTTTTTGTTGTTTTTTAATTGCATTTTTTAAGCAAATCAAAATAAAGTTTTCTAAACTTTTTAACATCAACTTCTGTGCAGGTTGTGGCATTTGGTTTTTTGTCAAAATTCATAACAAAAACACCAGTTCCAAGCTTGTCATAATATCTAACTTCAACCTTAACTTCTTCAACTTTAAAAATTTCAGGTTTAATTAAATAAGCAATTGCACAGCCGTCATGTGTTGCGATTCCATTTTTAACATGTCTATCTTTATATTGGCGATACATAAGCTCAAGAGCCGCACCAACATGATTCATATTTTTTGTTTTGAAAACATCTTGCCATTCAAGATAAGCGGTGTGTCCCATTTCCATAGGAACAATTTCAAGTTTAACTTTTGACTTTAAGATAACCTGACTTGCTTCTGGGTCACCAGCAACATTAAATTCTGCATAAGGCAAAGAGCCTCTTTTAAGTTGTTCAATTGAACCAACCATAAACACAAGTTTTTCAATTTTTTCAACAACAGCAGGATATTTTTTTATCATTTTTGCAATGTTGGTTGGAGGACTCAAACAAATCATAGTGATTTTTTCTTCGCTGTCCATAATGGTTTTATACATAATTTCAACAGCATCACCTTTTGTTACTCTTCTTGAATTTTTTGGAGCAACATATCCACCAAGACCTTTTTTGCCATGAACCGCAACTCTTGGTCTTTCAATTTCTAAACATTTTCCCTCACCTGCAACAACAGGAATTTCTGGACCACCAATGAGTTCCAAAACATCAAGAGCATTTTTTGCAGACTCTTCACAAGGAATATTTCCAAGGTCTGTTGTTAAAAGTTTGATATCAAATCTTTCTGATTTAATAGCCATAATAAGAGCAACAGCATCGTCGATACCAGGGTCAAAATTGATAATGGTAGGTATTTTTTTGATTTCTTTGTTATTTTTCATAAAAAAACAATCCTCCTATAATTTAATATATCACAAAAGTTAATTTTTTGTATAGTTTTTTTGACCAAAAAAAGCACGGAATTATTTATTTTTCCGTGCTTCGTGAGGTTTTTTATATAAAACTATGCAATATTAAACAACTTTTTGAGTGCAGTTTTATTTTCTCCATCTTCAAGTTTGTTAATACTGTTTTCAATTGCAGCTTTATCTTCTGTTGAAATATTTTCAGCATAACCAGAAACTGTTTCATTTTTGCTATCATCAGAAAGCATTTCCATAATAGCAGCTGAACCTGTTAAATCTGCAACCATTTGGTCGGCAGACTCTTCAGTGAGTCCCATATTTCCGCCATTGTTTTCAGCAGCATTAACAATGTTAACAATTTGATTTCCAGCTTTGATATCATTTTCAACAGTGCTGCTGTTTGCAGAATCAGAACTCATTAAAGTTTCAAGCATATCTGTCATAACAGCGGCAGTTTCTTTTTTGTTTTCAGGAACCATTGTTTCAATTATGTTTGAATTTACAATGCTTGAAACAACTTCTTTCATTGCGGCATTGTCAGCAATATTTTTGAGTGTGTCTTTAAGTGAATCAAGTGAAATGTTTGTTGCTTTGTCAGAAATGTCTTTTGCAATAAGAGCTGTTGCTTGAATGGTTTTAAACATTTCAGTAAAGTTAAATGTTGAATCATCCCACTTGCTATTGATGCTTTCTAAAATTTCTTCTTTTGCAGATTCTTTGATATTGAGTTTTTTATCAATGAATCCTTCAATAAATGTTTTATATGGTTTTGAAATTAATTTTGATTTTCTTGCTGCATCAATTGCAACACCAATATTTTCAAGTTGGTCAACAAGCACTTCGCTGCTAGAATCATTTTTAATCACATCATAAACCACAAAGGTTTTTATTACGGTTTCTTGAATTTGTTCAGCCTCTTTTGCCCAACCATCAACTTCATTAATGGCTGCAATTTCTTGAATAGAAAGTTGGTTGTCAGCAAAGTCTTTTTCTTCACCAATAATTTGTTTATATAAAACTTCAAATGATTCATTTAAAATAATTGAAACATTTTCTCTAAGTTCAACAGTTGAAGTCAAAATGACAATTTCTTCTTTAACAAAGTTGCCACTATCACCAAGAAGGTCTTCAATTTTTTGTTTTTCTTGAACCGCTTTAACAATGCCATAGTTGTTTCCAACCTTAACAGCCGATGTCAATGCTTTTAAGTTGTTTGAAATTCTATTAATGTTATCAATTTTAAACACAACAAGTGAAGCTTTCACAACAGGACTCCACTCACCAACAATTGGTGAAGAGATTCCCAAAAACTTTTCGTCGTTAGACCATTTTCTACTAGCTTTTGGAATAAGCTCAATAATATAATTTTCAACAATATTTGATTCAATTGCTTCATCATAAAGATTCATTAAATCATCAATGTCATTGTTGTCAGTTATATCAAATTTTTCTTTTACAAAGATATCTTTATATCCGTTGTAAACTTTAACAATTTGAATAAATTCATCTGTTAAATTAACTTTAAGTCCACCTTGTTTAACGGTTGTAAGTTTATCAAATGTTAAACTTCCAAGTTTTTTAAGACCAGTATATTTTAAGAATTTTCCAAGAAATGACTTATCATAACCTTTTTTGAGATTAGCATACTTTTCAATATAGCCTTCAATCTTTCCAATTTTATCATCTTCGGTGTAATACAAATTTCCACAAACAAGTGAGGTTGTTGCCGCAGCCGCTTGTTCATTATCTTTTTCAGCTTCAACCACAAAACCATCACAAACATTCATAACACCAAACACAGGTGTAAGAACTGCAAAACAAATAACCAAAGAACCTAAAACACCGATGAATGCACCAAGTGATTTAAGCCCCCAATACTTACCGTCCCTTTCTGGCTTTTCATCAACTTCATATCTATCTTTGATTTTGAAAATTAATAAAATAATCCAATAAACAAAAACTGTAACCAAATTGCATCCAATGAAAATCACCACAAACAATGCAAGGTTTACAACAATGTTCATAAATGAAAGAATCAAGTCATTAGTTGCAGAACCTTCAGCAAAAAGTTCTGTGAGGTCTAAGGTTTCACCAGAAGCTTGTTCAAGAATTTCTTGAAAGTCAATTGTTGTTGAAAACAAAGTGAGTGAAGATCCACTTGCATATTTTGAAATAAACCAATTTGAAATAGCTGGAGCAATAAATATTGCAGCTATCAAACTTGCAAGAATAAATCCAAATCTAATAAGCGACCTTTTCCATCCTCTTACAAAACCAAGACCAATTCCAATTATGATAAGTGATAAAACAATAGTTGTTGAAATAGTAATAAGTTGCATAACTGCCTCCTTTAAAAGTTAGTCTTCATTTGAAAATTTACGAACCACAACATCTGTTTCTTTTAAAATTTCAGAAGCAATTTCATTGTCGTAGTTATCTTCTAAATAAACAATCTCTTTTATTCCAGAAGAGATAATAAGTTTCAAACAATTAAGGCAAGGTTTTTTAATTGAATACATTGTTGCCGATTCAACAGCAACACCATCTCTTGCAGCATTCATAAGTGCAGCCTGTTCTCCGTGACAAGCAAAACACATTTCTAACTTTTCACCACTTTGAATACCTCTTCTTTTTCTGTCACAATATCCTTTTTCTTTGCAGGTTGTAATTCCTGTAGGAGCACCATTAAAACCACTTGCAATAATTCTTCCATCTAAAACAATAACAGCAGCTGTTTTTCTGTCATCTCTAATACAAGTGCTATTTGCAGAAAGTTCTTTTGCAATATTCAAAAACTTTTCATCCATAGAAGAACCTTTTGCTTCTTCAAATTTTTGCTGTAACATTCTTCTGCTAATTTCCATAAAAGCATTTCTCCGTGTTAATTTATGATTATATAAATTTATTATATACAATATTTTTCTTTATTTCAATTAAATACAAAAATTTTAAATAAAAATAAAACAAATCCATCAGTTTTTAATTTTTTTGTTTTTCAAAATAAAAATGTATAATTTTGATAATTTAAACCAAAATTATACATTTATCATAAATATTTTAAACATTAAATTTAAACAAAATTACATCGCCATCTTGAACAACATATTCTTTGCCTTCGCTTCTAACTTTTCCAGCTTCTTTTGCAGCAAGATAACTTCCACAAGCAACCAAGTTGTCATAAGAAACAACATCTGCTTTGATGAAACCTTTTTCAAAGTCTGTATGAATTTTTCCAGCAGCACCAGGTGCTTTTGTTCCTTTAATAATTGTCCAAGCTCTAACTTCTTTTTCACCAGCGGTAAGATAAGAAATTTCACCAAGAGTTTCATAACCAACTTTAATGATTCTCTCTAAACCACTTTGCTTCAAACCAAGGTCTTCTAAAAACATTTGTTTTTCTTCATCTTCAAGTTCAGAAAGTTCTTGTTCAATTTTTGCACAGATAACAAGCACACTTGAATTTTCAGTTTTTGCAAACTCTTTAACTTTTACAACTGCATCAATTTCATCTTCTTGTTTTGCAATGTCAGATTCAGAAATATTACAAGCATAAATAACAGGTTTTGTTGTAAGCAAAAAGTATCCTTTTGCTCTCACTGCTTCATCTTCGTTTTCAATGGCAAGTCTTGCAGGTTTGCCTTCGTTTAAAAACTCTGACATCTTTTTTAAGAGTGCAACTTCTGGACCATATTCTTTGTTGCCTTGCTTAAACATTTTCTCAGATTTTTCAAGCTTTGTTTTAATGCTATCAAGGTCAGCAAGTGCAAGTTCAGTATTGATTGTTTCAATATCTCTAAGTGGATCAATGCCCCCGTCAACATGAGTGATGTTTGAATCAGCAAAGCATCTTACAACATGAACAATTGCATCACACTCTCTTATTGAGCCTAAAAATTTATTACCAAGACCTTCACCCCTTGATGCACCTTTAACAAGACCGGCAATATCAACAAATTTCAAAACGGCAGGTGTTATCTTTTTTGTGTTATACATTTTTCCAAGAACAGCAAGTCTTTCATCTGGCACAGGAACAATACCCACATTTGGTTCAATTGTGCAAAATGGATAGTTTGCAACTTCTGCACCAACCTTTGTTATTGCATTAAAAAGTGTACTTTTTCCAACATTAGGAAGTCCAACAACTCCAAGTTCCATAAAAATCTCCTTATTTAGACAT
The DNA here is from genome assembly GCA_045648025.1 of Clostridia bacterium. Lineage (GTDB taxonomy): Bacteria > Bacillota > Clostridia > Christensenellales > UBA1242 > RGIG1681. The sequence goes on along the minus strand of JAZRNH010000005.1, from coordinate 7,365 downwards.
TAATTTATAATAAAATTAATTGTTTACCCTGCCATTATAACCTATTTATCGAAAAAAATAAAGTATAACCGCATAAATTGTTATTATTAAAAATATAATATATAAAAGGTATATTATGAGTCTAATTATATTGATTTCTCTTTGTATTGTTCAAGGTTTGACTGAATTTTTGCCAATTTCAAGCAGCGGTCACCTGCTTTTGTTTGAACAGTTGTTTGGATTTAAAGAAAACCTTCTTCTGTTAAATTTATTTTTACATCTTGCAACGGTTTTGGCTGTTATTATTGTTTATAGAAAAATCCTGTGGAAACTTATCAAAAACCCATTTCAGCCACTCACATATAAACTTGCAATTTCAACAACAATAACCGTTTTGTTTGCGGCAGCTTATAACATTTTTGATGTAAACGACTTCGTTCCAAAACTTTATGGGTTTTGCTTTCTAATCACAGCAATTTTATTATTAGCAACTCACTTTTTTCAAAAAAAGTCTGCAGTGGTCAAGCTAAATCGTGAAATAAATTTAAACTCAAGCATTGTTGTTGGAATCGTTCAAGGCTTTGCTGTTTTGCCAGGACTTTCAAGGTCTGGCTCAACCATATCATCGCTTATTCTTTGTGGCAACGATGAAGACTCTGCCGCTGAATATAGCTTTCTTTTAAGCATACCAATAATTATTGGCGGATTTATTGTTGAACTAATCTCTGGCGGTGGCGAAATCGTTTCATCTGCAATTATTCCTCCTTATTATTATGTTATAGCTTTTCTAACAACTTTTGCCGTTTCAATTGCTTCTTTGAAACTCACAATTAAACTTTTAAAGAAAAATAAATTTATTTTCTTTGCTATTTATTTATTATTTATTTCTATTTTTGTATTGATTTTTAATTTTATAATTTAACAATTCATACCCCCACATAAACCCAGATAAAATCAGCAATCACAAAAAAACAAGACCATTTTTACAGAGCAGCAAACATTTGCTATTCTTTGAATTTTGGCCTTGTTTTTTCTTTAATAATTTTTGGGGAAATTGTTTTTATTTAATAACTAATTGCAATTTTTTGCAGACTTTCTTGCAGCTCTGCCACATTGTCTTCTTGATGCAGAGTTTGTTGCTTTTTCTGTCTTTGAAGAAGACAAACTGTTTCTTGTGGAACAGTTTTTGGTTGAACTGCAATTCTTTGTTTTAGAGCTGCAATTCTTTGTTGTTGAACTACAATTTTTGGCAGCTGTTTTTCTATCGTTTTTTGTTGATGACCTTGAACCTGCTGCAGAAAGACTTGCAGAGCATCTGCTCGAAGAACAGTTCTTTTTTGTTTGTCTTGCCATATTTCACACTCCTTTTTTATTTCTAATATTATTGTTTGTAAAGGAGTGTCGAATTATGCAAAATTTTGAAAATTTTTCACAAAAAAAACACCTGCCGTTTGGCGGGTGTCTTTTTATTATTTAACAGTTTTAACATAATCAACAAGTTCATCGGTATAAGCATCAAACACAATTGGCTGACAGTTTGCATAAGCAGTTTGCTTTTTTGTTTCATCTCTATCCAATGAATAATAAGCAACAACATTAGAAAAATCATTAAGTCCGTTAAAAACATAATAAATACAACAATATGAAATTACTCTTGTGTTTCCATCTTCATAAACAATAACATCTTGTGGCTTGTCATAGTCAATTTCAATAACATAGTTGCCTGAGCTAATTTCAGGAGTCCACTTAACATAGGTTCCGTCTTTGTTTATTTCCATTTTAGAATCAAGTGTTTTAAGTTTTAACAATTTATCAAAAAGTGACATTTTTGAAATTTTGTTAATTCGTTCAATAACATCATGATACACTGAATCTTCGGCATCAAACACTTTTGGGTTGCTTGATTTGTTATAAACACTAATTGTGTATGGCGAATTATGAACAATTCCGTCATTTTCTTTAACAGAGTTAAGCACAATCAAAAGTGATATAACAGCAACCATAAACACCGAAGCGATAACTATAAATACTTTTTTCATTGTTTTTCCCTTGTATTATTATTTGTTGTCTGTTGTTTCTGTTTTTGTTTCTTCTTGTTTTTCAGCAGTCTTTTTTGCTGCTGGTTTTTTTGTAGTTGTTGTTTTTGTTGTAGAAGCTGTCTTTTTTGTGGTTGTTGAAGCTTTTTTTCTTGTTGTTGTTTTCTTTGGTTTTTCTTCAACGGTTTTCTCAACAGATTCTTCTTTTTTTGAAGCCTTTTCATTAAGCTCTTTTTCTCTTTTTTCAGCTTCTTTTAACAAATCATCAACAGATTTCACTATATTTTTAGTATTTTCTGCGATTTTTTCTTCATTTTTTTCTGAATTTTCATCGGTTAAATTTTCAACCTTTGAAATTGTTTCAACAAGAGCATCTGTTGTTGTTTTTTCTTCTTGTTTTGGCTCATCATCTTTCTTTTTGTCTTTGCTATCAATATGGGCAATAACATCTTCTTTTGATTTGCCTTCAATAATCATATCAACTTCTTCAGCATAAATTGTTTCTTTTTCTAAAAGAACATTTGCCATTGTAAGAAGTTTATCTTTATGCTTTGTTAAAAGCTTTTCAGTTTCTTTTGCACAAAGATCAATAATCTTTTTAATTTCTACATCAATTTTAGCAGCTTGATTCTCACTGTATGGCATTCTTTCTTGATAAGATCTTCCAAGGAAGATTTCATTATCTCCGCCGCAATAAACCATACCAATTTCACTGCTCATACCCCATTCAGAAACCATTCTCTTTGCAATGTCAGTGGCTCTTTTAAGGTCATTTGAAGCACCGGTTGAAACATCGCCTACAAACAATTTTTCAGCGGTGATTCCACCAAGAAGCATTTGGATTCTGCAAAGAAGTTTTTCTCTATAATAATATTGAACATCATCATCAGCAGAAAGTGTATAACCACCAGCTCCACCTCTTGGAATAATTGAAACTTCTTGAACAGGAGTTTTTTCTTTTGCAAGTCTATTAATAAGAGCATGGCCGGATTCATGAATTGCTGTGCTATATTTGTCTTTTTCATCAATAACACGGCTCTTCTTTTGTGGACCAAGTGTAACTTTCATAATAGATCTTTGAATATCGTTTTCAGTAATAACGGTTCTATTTTCTTTTGCAACCAGAATTGCAGATTCGTTTAAAAGGTTTTCAATTTCAGCACCGGTGAAACCAGCGGTGATTCTTGCAATTGATTTAAGGTCAATAGTTTTATCAAGTGGTTTATTTCTTGCATGAACCTTCAAAATTTCTTCTCTGCCTTTAATATCAGGAATATTAATATTAACTCTTCTATCAAATCTTCCTGGTCTTAATAATGCTGGATCCAAAATATCAACACGGTTTGTTGCAGCCATAACAATTATGCCTTCATTATCTTCAAAACCGTCCATTTGAACCAACAATTGGTTAAGTGTTTGTTCTCTTTCATCGTTTCCGCCGCCCATACCAGCACCTCTTTGTCTGCCGACAGCATCAATTTCATCAATGAAAATGATACAAGGTTTTGCTTTTTTAGCAGTTTCAAACAAATCTCTAACTCTTGATGCACCAACACCAACAAACAATTCCATAAAATCAGAACCGCTTATTGTAAAGAATGGTACACCAGCTTCACCTGCAACAGCTCTTGCAAGTAAGGTTTTACCAGTTCCTGGAGGGCCTACAAGCAATACACCTTTAGGAATTTTGGCACCCAAGTCAATATATTTCTTTGGATTCTTTAAAAAGTCTACAATATCTTCAAGTTCAGCCTTTTCTTCATCTTCACCAGCAACATCTGTGAATTTGGTTTTGCTAGGATAAACTCTTGCTCTGTTTTTAACAAAATCAAAGTTTTTGTTATTTGCACCTCTGATTTGTCTTGTAATAAAGATAATCATTACTGCAAAAACTACAACCATTAATATAGGATATAAAATGCTAAATATTGAAACGGTTGTGGTTGTTCCAAAAATAAGTTTTGGAATACTTCCGCTAAATCCTGAATCATAAAGATAATTAATTTCTTGAATTATGCTTTGTTCAGCAGAATTTCTATTATGCATCCAATATGCTGTTCCATCAACTCCATAAATTTGAATCTTTGATTGATTTAAGTAAATCTCATCAATTTGACCACCTTGAAGTTGAATTTGGAAATCATTATATGAAATTTCTTTACCTTCAGCCGACTTTGTTACCGCCCAGAAAATCACTGAGAAGATAAGCACAATTGAAAGTAAGATTACAATTCTTTTTATAAACAAACTTTTCTGTTGTTTTATTCGAGTTTCTCTGTTTTTGTCTTGCATTTCGCTCATTTAATTGCCTCCAATAATTACTCACTTTATTTTATCAAAAAACGAGTAATATATCAATTCTTTTTTTAAAATTCTTAACCAAACTTAAAATAATATAAAAGTTTTTTCAACTTTTTTTAAATAAAAATAGACTAAATCAATATTTTATAATATAATAGATTTATTAAAGGAGTATCTTATGAATTGGTTAGACCTTGGTGTATTACTATTTGCAATAATATTAGTTATAATTGGAATTAGAAGAGGTTTTATGACATCTGTTATAAACCATTTTTCAGGAATATTGAATTTGCTTCTCAGCTTTTTCTTATATAAACCTATTGGACACCTTTTAGAAAAGATTTTTGGTATGAGTACAGCCATTTCAAACCATTATGCAAGCGATATGATTGCTAATTCTGAAAATTTTGCTGTCAACCTTTTAACAATACCAAAAGAAGAACTTAAGGGTTTTGTATCAGAAACAATGAGTCATAGCGGACTTCCAAAGATTTCAAACTTCTTTTATAGATTGTTTATGAATAACAGTTCACTCTATGAAAAACTTCATGAATCTGGTTTAGAATCAAGAACCCTTGCACAAATTGTTGGCGAATCACTTTCAACATTCTTCACAACAATTATTTCATTTGTTACAGCATTTGTGTTAGTGTATTTAGTTATTTTGCTTATTCAACTCTTAGTTAACAAACTCAGAACAATTGGTTTTGTAAAAGCAGTGGATAACACACTTGGTGCTTTATATGGATTATTCCAAGGATTCATTATATTAATTATTATATGTTTAGTCTTAAAACTTATGTCTCCATTTAACTTTATGGATTCAGTAACAAACTATATAAATGGTTCCCTTTGTGGAAGGTTTATATACGAACCAATAAATGATTTTATTGACAACTATCTAAACTTTGGTGACATAATAAGGCAAATCTTTTAAAAACAAAAACTGTTTCCCGTGAAACAGTTTTTTTATTATCTAATATTCTGTGTGCAGTTAAAACTCTTTTTGCACCACACTTAAACTTTTTTTAAACCACAAAACCAACATTAACCTTTTGCGATAATTTAAACAATGTTTCCCGTGAAACATAAAACATTACCCCATCAAAAATGTTTCACAGGAAACACAAGGGTGCAGCCACCCAAACTTTGCTAAATTGTTTCACATGAAACATATTTGAATTAATAAAGTCATCGCCAAGTATTTTCTGTGGAATTAAAAACCTCTCACCTTTAAACAGATTCAGATTAATAAAAATATCTCAACTTCACCCAAAATGTTTCCCGTGAAACATTTTGTTATTATTTTAAATTGTTTTTTTATTATTATTTTTATATTTTTAAATTTTTATAATCGCTGATAATTTCAGGGTTTATGGGCAATTTAAAAAATGTTTCCCGTGAAACATTTTTTTGTTTAACAAAATATTTTATTGTTTTTTATTTTTATTTTTTACAATATTTAATTTTATTTTATTGATATTTTTATCAAATTGTTTCCCGTGAAACATTAATGATTTTACCACCTTTTAAATTGTTTCCTGTGAAACAAAATAAAAAGGCAGCAATAACTGCTGCCCTGTTTTATTTTTGTAAACTTAACAAAATTTCATAAATTCTATTCAAATCATCAATGCTATAATAATCAATTACAATTTTTCCTTTATTGTCATTGCCTTTAATTGCAACACTTGTTGAAAGCACTCTTTTGATTTTATTTTCAAAATCTTTAAGTTCTAAACTCTTTTCTTTTGGTTTTGGTGGTTCTGATTTTGATTTGTTTAAGTTTTTAATAATATTTTCAACATCACGAACAGTTAAACCTTTTTCAATAATTGCAATTGCTAATTCTTTTTGTTTTGAACTATTTTCAATTGCAAGAAGTGCTCTTGCATGACCTGCTGTAAGTTTGTTTTGTTCAACCAAAGTAATAATTTGCTCTGGAAGTGACAAAAGTCTAATAGTGTTAGCAACAGCTGGTCTGCTCTTTCCAATTTTATCAGCAACTTCATCTTGAGTTAAATTATATTGATTAATGAGATTTTTAATGGCTTTTGCTGATTCAATTGGGTTTAAATCTTCTCTTTGAAGGTTTTCAATGATAGCGATTTCACTAATTTCTTGCTCTGTGTAATCTTTAATAACACAAGGAATAGTTTTTAAACCAACAAGTCTTGATGCTCTCCATCTTCTTTCACCAGCAATAATAACATATCTTCCATCAACTTCTTTAACAATGATTGGTTGAATAACACCGTGTTGTTTAATTGAACTAGCAAGTTCTGACAATGCTTCATCGTCAAAAATCTTTCTAGGTTGGTCTGGATTTCTATCAATTAACCCAATTTCAACCTGTTTTGGCTCATTTACAACCACAGTTTCAATTTTTACCTCTGTTTTTTCTGGTTTTGATTCATTTTCTTCATCTAAACCACCAAATAATGAATCTAAACCTCTTCCAAGTCCTCTTTTCATAAGCACTCCTTAACCTAATTTAATATATTTATCTTTTCTTCTTTCAAAATACTCTTCAGTAAGCAATTTATAAGCCTTTGAACCAACACAATTCTTATCATATAAATAAATTGGAAGTCCGTGACTTGGAGACTCTGCAAGTCTAACATTTCTAGGAATTGTTGTCTCAAAAACAGTATTAGCGAAGAATTTTCCAATCTCTTCAGCAACTTGTTTGCCTAAATTACTTCTTGTATCTCTCATTGTAAGCACAACACCATCAATCATAATATCTGGATTAAGCTTCTTTTTAACAAGTCTAACAGTATTCATAAGCTGACTCAAACCTTCTAAGGCAAAAAATTCACATTGAATTGGAATTATAACTGAATCTGCAGCTGTAAAAGCATTAATTGTAAGCAAACCCAATGATGGTGGACAATCAATAGTTATATAATCATAACTAGATTTAACTTGCTCAAATATTTTTTTGATAACATATTCCCTTTCATTCATATAAACAAGCTCAACTTCAACACCAGCAAGGTCAATATTTGCAGGAATTATAGACAAATTTTTAACCGGAGTGTCATAA
>JAZRNH010000004.1:0-31879 GCA_045648025.1 Clostridia bacterium | reverse complement strand
ATTTGTCAATATTTTAGTGAACAATTTATAAAATAAATTATTTTTGTTTTTGAGTCTTTTCAAAATGATATTCTTTGATTTGTGCAATGCTTTTTTTCAAGAAAGCAACATACTCATCATTTGCCTGTTGATTATCAATATGTTTGTTTATAAAACTTTCATAATTCTTCTTAAGTTTTACTCCACTTCGCTTAGAAAACATTTCAACTTTATCCATAAACTTTTTATATACTTTTGGATATTTTTCTTCGATATATTTAAGTGATGTTTCGCAAAAATTGTTTTTGTCATTAATAAAACAATATTCAAAATCAAGAGCAGGTGCAAACGAAATCGTGTTTGCTATTATATCATAAATAAAACCAACATTTCGTTCACATAAATCGGCATCACCCAAAAGTATTGCTCTAATCAAAAAGATATAAGCATATTCTTCTTTTATCTTCCCTATATCAACTTTTGGAGTCTTTCCAAATTGTTCTTTAATTTGGCTACAAAGTTGCTTGATTTTATCTTCAATAGATTCAAGATTTAATTTAATGCCGCTAAGCGAATGCATTTCATATAAACCGTCAAACATATTAAGCGGATAATATCTTTGATTTGGCTTTATAAAATCAACCGACAACACATATTCTTTGTCGCCATTTATAATAATTTCATTATAAACCGTTTTAGCAGCAAAAAAATTCAAAATTCTAGAAACAAGCTTTTCATTATAAATTTGTTTTGTGTCTTGCAAATAAACATTTTTTGCATTTAATCTTTTCAAAAGCACCGAAACATTTGTTGGAATCAATCCATCAACTGCAATATCTTTTTCATTTAAATAAGTGATATATGAGTGATTTGGATAAGTTGTTTTAATTGATTCAAACAAACCAGAAAAATATCCTTTGTGAAGTCTAACAAATCTTTTTTCGTGATGACCTCTTATTTTATTTGAACCCGAATCATCAATAAAATCATATTCTGTTAAACCAGCAATTTCTTGCCCCATCCTATCTTGATTTTTTGTTGCCGAAGAAAAGGTAAGGATTTCTTTTGCATACTCTTCAACCTCAATCCTTTCTCTTTCACTATCAAATTTCTTAAAAAATTTTTTGAAAAAATTTCTCATAAACAACCCTGATTTCTAGTTTAATTATACCACAAAATCGCTTGGTTTTCAATAGCAAATCAAAAATTAATAGAGTTTCAAAATTTAAAGCAAAATCAACATAAATTCAATAAAAATAAGGTATTATGCAAAACATAATACCTTATTTGTTAAAACATTTTCGCCAGTTTTTCAATGCTTCCTGCACCTAATATCAAAACCACATCATCTGGCTTTGCAACCTTCATTATTCTAGTTTTTATCTCTTTATATGTTTCAATATATTCTACCAAAATACCCTTTTCTTTTATCTCATTAAAAAGCTTAATTGAATCGTATCCTTGAATTGGATTTTCTCTTGCAGAATAAACTGGTGCAATTATAACCCTATCACAATTTTCAAAGCAAATTGAAAACTCATCAATCAAATGCTTCGTTCTTGAATAAGTGTGCGGTTCAAAAACCACAATAACTTTTCCTTTTTTCTTTTTGGTTAAATCTCTTCCCACCTCAACCATTTTCTTTATCTGTTCTGGGTGATGAGCATAATCGTGGTAAACCGAAAACCCATTAACCTCACAAATCTTTTCACATCTTCTTTTAACTCCAGAAAAATTTTCTATTGCATATTTAATATCGCAAAAATCAATCCCACAAGCAAGTGAAACCAAAACAGCAGCAACCGCATTTTTTACATTATGTTTTCCAACAATGTTAAGCTTGATATTCCCTAACTTAAATCTTGAAAATATTACATCAAATGAATAACAACAAGGCTTATATTCTTTAATATTCGTTGCATATATATCAGACTGTTTATTACTGCCAAACTTCGCTACATTTTTTTGACTAAACAAATCTTTTGAATTTTCATCATCTGCCGAAATCACCACAATTCCGCCAACTTTCACCTGCTTTGAAAAGTTTAAAAATGAGTTTTTCAAATTATCAATATTTTTAAAATAATCCAAATGATCTAAATCAATATTCAAAACAACTGCGATATCTGGTTTTAAATGCAAATAGTTGTCTTTATATTCACAAGCCTCAGTTATAAAATAGCTTTTGTTTCCAAGTTTATAATTAGAAGAAATTGAATTTAACACTCCGCCCAAATGAATAGTTGGTTTCAAATTTGCTTTCATAAATATTTCAGAAATCATTGCCGTTGCAGTTGTTTTTCCGTGACTGCCAGAAACAGCAATAACTGTTTTATAAAGTTCAGAAACCAAACCAAGCAACTCCGCCCTTTTCAACAAAATCAGTTTATTGTTTTTTGCAAATTTCAACTCTTCATTATCATCTAAAATTGCAGATGAATAAACAACAATATCAATCTCTTTTAAATTGTTTTTGTTATGCTCATAAAAAACTTTTACAGAATTTTTTTCAAGCTTTCTTGTTTCTTCTGAAAACATAAGGTCTGACCCTTGAACAAAAAATCCATTTCTTTTTAACATCATTGCAAGACCACTCATACTGATTCCACCAATACCAATAAAGTGAAATTTTTTATTTTTTAAATCTTTAAGTTTAATATTTTCCATATCTTATAATATGCAAAAACAAACAAGACTGTTATGCAAATTTTAACAATAAAAAAGAGTGTTATGCGAAACATAACACTCGAATTTATCGGCATTTTAGCCACTTTTTTATATTTTTTAACCTTTTAAATAATCCATAACTTTTTCAGCACATTTTGTGCCATCAGCAGCCGATGAAGTGATACCTCCTGCATAACCTGCACCTTCTCCACAAACAAATAAACCTTGAACTGTTGCCATAAAATTTTCATCTCTAACAATTTGTAGTGGAGCACTTGACCTGCTCTCCACACCAATCAAAAGATTATCATCTTTTGCAAAAGAATCAATTTTTTTATTCAACTTTGGAAGAGCAAGTTTCAAACTTTCAACAACAAAATCTGGCAAACATTTTGAAAGGTCTGCAAACTTTATTGATGGCAAATATGTTGCTCTAACTTTTTCTTGGTTTTCATCAAACTCTGTTTTTCCTGCCATAAAATCTTTAACTTTTTCTGCAGGTGCAGAATAATCTCTGCCACCGAGTTCAAATGCAAGTTTTTCATACTTCCTTTGAAACCTGACACCAGCAAGTGGATCATCTGATTCAAAGTCTTCTGGCGAAACATTGACTAGCACTGCAGAGTTTGCATTTTTGCCATTTCTGCCATATTCACTCATACCATTAGTAACAACAGTTCCCTCTTCTGAAGATGATGCAACAACATATCCACCAGGACACATACAAAATGTAAACACCGACCTGCCATTTTCCAAATGCACTGCAAGTTTATAATTTGCAGCAGGAAGCCTATTATCTTTCACACCATATTGTGAAAAATTGATATCTTCTTGATTTTGCTCTATTCTAACACCCATAGCAAATGGTTTTTGCTTTAAATTAAAGTTCTTTTCTTTTAACTTTTTATAAACATCTATTGCACTATGACCAACAGCCAAAACAATAGCAGTTGTTTCAATCACTTTAACTTCATCAGTTTCAACATTTCTGATTTTTGCAGCAGAAATAGCACTTCCATCAGTCTCAAAATCTTCAAACTTAGAATTAAACCAAACTTCTCCACCAAGACTAATTATTTTTTTTCTAATATTAGCAACAACATCTTTAAGTTTATCACTTCCAATATGTGGTGTATGACTATAAAAAATCTCACTTGGGGCATTATTTAAAATAAATTCGTTAATACACCTTTTTGTATATTCGTTAGAAACATTAGATGCAAGTTTTCCATCAGAAAAAGTTCCTGCTCCACCTTCGCCAAATTGAATATTTGAATATTTGTTTAACCTTCTATTTTTCCAAAACTCATCAACATCTTTTTGCCTTTCTTGAACAGACTTTCCCTGTTCAACAATAATTGGTTTATACCCCGCAATTGCAAGAGCAAGTCCAGCAAACATTCCAGCTGGTCCAAACCCAACAACAATCGGTCTTTTGCCATCAAAATCAACCATTTGATACTCTAAACCATTGTGATTGACAACAATATCATTAAGTTTTGAAACTTTTTTTGCCGCAGATTTTTTCACTTCTGCTGCAACATTTAAAGAATAATAAATTTCAGGCTTTTTTCTTGAATCAATACTTTCTTTAACAATTTCAAAGTCTTCAATTTCATTTGAAAACACACCATACTTTTTTTGCAAAGCGGCAAAAATATCTTCTTTTTTATAACCTGGTTTAACTTTTAATTCACTAAAAAGTTTCATAAATTCTTCCTCACAAAAAAATTATAACACACACAAACCATTCTCTCAATTATTTTCACAAAAAAAGATGTGTCAATTGACACATCTTGTTCAAGCATAAATCTATATCGAGAGTAGAATATTACTCTTCAGTAGCATTTGCTTTTGCTTCATCAAAGGCTTTAAGAACGATTTCTTTAATCATTTCTCTTGTTTCTGTGTTTAATGGATGAACGATATCCTTAAACTCGCCATCTGGTGTTTTTCTGCTTGGCATTGCAATAAAGTAGCCTTCATTACCTTCAATAACTTTGATGTCATGAACAACAAAGCATTCATCGATTGTGATAGAAGCACTTGCTTTAATCTTGCTTTTGTCGGTCTTTACAATGCGAACTCTTACATCTGAAATTTTCATTATTCTGCTCCTTAAATTTAAGTTTGCCTATTCCTAGGTAATTTTATTTTATAACAACGGTAAAAAAATAGCAAACAAATTTAAAATATATTTTTATCTTTGTGGACCTTGTTTTCCTTCTTCTTTTTCTGTTCTAACCATAAGCTCTTTAAGTCTTGATCTTACAGTTGAAGAAGAATCTTTGTTTAAAAGTCCAACATAAGCATTTGCAAGAGCATAACCTGCCATGCTTCCGCAGTCAAAATATTCACCATCAAAGATGCAAGTTGCACCATTTCCCGCTCTAGACATTGTTTGAACAACATCAGTAATACAGAATTCTCCATTCTTTCTTGGAACAGAGTTTAAAATCAAATCAAAAACAGAACTATCAAACACATATCTAGCAAAACCCATAAAGTTGCTTGGTTCAGTTCCTGGTTCTGGTTTTTCAACAATATCAAGCATTTCAAAACCTTTACCATTTGCAAGAGAATCACCAAATACAATTGATGAATATTTATAAATTTGATCTCTTGGCATTTCTTTTGCATATTCAACAGTTTTTCCTGTTTCAGCAAAAATATCAACAACTTCTTTTGTTGCAGATCTTCCATCTGGATACAAGCAAAGGTCATCACCGTTAACAACAACAAATGGTTCGCCTTGGGCCCAGTTAATTGCTGTGTAAACAGCACCTGAAGAACCTCTCATTTCATAGTTTGGATTTTCAAATGTTTGACCATCAATCATTTGATATCTATCATATTGGTTTAAATATGTGATTTTAATATCTTTCATCAAATTAAAGTATTCTTCTAAAAGTGGAAGTTTTCCATCTGCAGTAATTTTTTCAATATACTCTGCTGGTGGGTTAATAAAGTTTCTAAAACTTTCTTCTTTAAGTTTGCTTCCAACAATTAAAACATCATTAATACCTGCTTTAAGCAAGTCTTCTAATTGATACATTAAAATTGGCTTATTTCCAACAGTAACAAGTTCTTTTGCAACTGCGAGAGTTCCAGGCAAAAATCTTGTTCCAAGTCCACCTGCCAAAATTACACCTTTTCTTACTTTAAATTTGTTGTCAATTAATTTTACTGATTCGTTTACCATATTTCATCTCCATAAATTAAATTTTCTAACTAGTTATATTTTACCATATTATAATACTTCGTCACAACAATTACAATTTCAATTTAAAATTTTCATATAAAAGTTTTTTCTAAGTGATATAAAAATTACAATATACCATACTTAATAAGTTTCTTTTCAAACTTGTTAAATGCAAGATTCACAAGAGCATAAACAATTATTGTGATAATAAAGAATACTTTAAGAGCAACAACAAGCCCTTCTCCACCAATACTTGCACCAATAATACCGGTTACAATCATCAATACAAATCCAACAACTCTGCTGATTTCCAAAATAATTTCAATCATACCTTGATATTCTGCAATGTCGTCATACATTTTAAGTTTCTTCAAAAGTACATTTCTATAAAGATCAAAATAATACGAATAGAATGTGCTACAAGCAATATATACAAAGTTAAATACAATAAGAGTAATCTTTGTAGTCATAATTGTAACAAGAACTGTTGCTGCAACAGATGTTATTGCACAGATAATATAAATTGGTGTTGATCTGTTTGCTTTTGAAAGTTTTTTTGCAATCATAAGCATAACAATTGAAACCGCTGAAAATACACCCGTTAAAAGTCCAAGAGAAAAGTTTGAATTAAATGTAAGCATAACAATAATTGTGTTTATTGGACTCACAAGAGTTGTTGCACCAAAAAGCATTGAAGAAATAAAACAAATTTTAAAAAGTTCTTTGTGTTTTTCAGAACTTTTAATATCTTTCAAAAATGCTTTCATATCAAACTTTGCATTTTCTGGTTTGTTTGATTTGATAAAAAACGAAAGAACAATTTGAATTGTTGCCATAATAAATATAATTATCGCACTTGTTTTAAACGAATCTGCATCAATGATTGTTCCAAGAATAATCGGAGCAATAAAGTTTACTCCTTTATTTTCAATTATTTGAAGAGTCGTATATCGTTTCATACAAGAATTTGGAACAAGTTCATTTTTCATTACATTAAAACTACACCAATACCAGGCTTCTGAAAAACCGTGAAGCAACCCCGCCAAAATAACAATTGAAGCAAGTTTTTCACCCATAAACACAACTGCCAAAATAAACAATGCCCTAACTATAATTGCTATTCGATAACATATTACCCTATTTGTTTTATCAATAATGCTTGAAACTATATATGAGAAGACTCCCATAGATAAATAGTTGAAACAATAAAATAAACCAATATTCAAAACATAGTTATCAGAAATTTTGTAGATATAAGAAATTAAGAAAGTGCTAACAAACACACTAACCACATAATTAAAACCATGTGTTGATAAAAGTGCATAGTTTGTTGATGTCAATTTTTTCTTTGGCTTTGAAACTTCAATAGTTTGAACATCACCATCTGTCAAAATTTCTGCCGAATTTTCACTATTATTCATATTTTTTTCCATAAATCTCCTACCAAAACCAATTATAACATATAAAAATTAATATACAAACAAAAAAATATGATAATTTATTTGCTAAATCAAAATATTATCTATATAATAAAAGTAATAAAACGGAGGGCACTATGGGCTTATTTAACTTTATAAAATCAAATTTATTAAAATCTCTTGAATGGGTTGATGACTCACAAGATACAATCGTTCATAAATATCCAATGGACGGAAGACAAATTCAATACGGTTCAAAATTAACAGTTCGTGAATCACAAGTTGCAGTTTTCTTAAACAAAGGTAAAATCGCAGATATCTTTGGACCTGGTATGTATGCACTTCAAACAAGCAACTTACCTATCCTCACCCAATTGTTAAGTTGGGGTCATGGATTCAAATCTCCATTCTATGCTGATGTTTATTTCATCAACACAAAGCAATTCACAAATCAAAGATGGGGCACAAGCAATCCAATCACAATGAGAGACAAAGATTTTGGAACAATCAGAATTCGTGGCTATGGTAGCTATGCATTCAGAGTTAGCAATCCAGAACTTTTCTTAAAAGAATTATTTGGAACAAACTCAACATTCACAACTGATGATATCAATACATATTTAAAGAGCATTATTGTTTCATCAATTTCTGATACAATTGCTGAATCTAAAATCTCTGCCCTTGACCTTGCTTCAAACTTAATTGAATTCTCAAACATTGCATCTGAAACTCTTGCAAGTACATTTGCAAACCTTGGTTTAGAACTCACAAAACTTGTTATCGAAAACATTTCCTTCCCTGAAGAAGTTGAAAAAGCAATCGATCAAAGATCAAGTATGGGTGTTCTTTCAGACAAAATTGATACATTTGTAAAATATCAATCAGCAAATGCAATTCGTGAAGCTGCAAACAATGACGGTATGGCTGGAATGGGTGCACAACTTGGTTCAGGCATCGCTCTTGGCGAAATGATGAGAAGCAGCTTACACACACCAGCAGAACCACAACAAACCGAAATTGGCGGAGATGTTAAATTCTGTCCAAAATGCGGTTCAAAAAATGCTAGATCATCAAAATTCTGCACAGAATGTGGCGAAAAATTGAAATAATTTAAACAAAACAAAAACACTAGCAATTGCTAGTGTTTTTTTATTACTCAAATTTAAATTCTCTTACAGGTTTGCTTCTTCTTCTCATCATATCTTCCCTTTCTCTTACAACTCTTTGTTTTTCTGCTAAAATTTCTTCATAAGAAAGTTTTTTGATATCAATATTAGTGGTTGCTAAAATTTCTCTAATTTGTTTTTCTTCTTGTTGATCAAATTGATATTCTGTCCAGAATCCCAATTGAAACAAATATCTATCTCTAACATCATTAGGTTTTGCAGCCAAAAGCATAGTCATAACCTTTTTTGCGAAATCCTCGTCATAATTAAGTTCCAAATATTGACAAGCAATATCCAAGACAACTCTTGTTATTGATTCTTCGCCAATTTCAACACCTTTTTTATTAAGTGAATATCCAAAATCGGTTTTTTGAAATAACACCTCAAGAACTTTAATTGCTGTACCTCTAACCCTTCTAACAACTGTTGGATCTTGTCTTAGTTTTTTATAATGTTCAATTTTGTAATCATAAGATTCAAGAAGAGGCATCGATTCTTTAAACTTTTCAAGATTTGCTCTTTCTTTTTTTGTTAAATCAAGTTTCTCTCCCACTTTAACTATATATTTCAAAACTTCTATAGAAAATTTATTAGCTTCAACTTCATAAGGTTGAAGTTCATAAAAACTATAAAAATAATCATAAAACATTGCAAGTTCTTCATTTCTATCTGCAACAAACCTTGAACCAAGCATTTGCAAAGTATTAAATTCTTGTGGATAAAAGAACTGCACAATAAAGAAAAACATAGATTCAAATCTGTCAGGCAAATAGTTAAAGCTTCTTCCAGAAATTATATTATCTTTCGAATCGTTACTGTGTTCTTGTGCATAGTGACACACTTCGTGAACAACTGTTGAAACATCATTTGCAAAAGCATGTGGTGAATTATCTAAAAATGCTATTCTTGATAAAAGCATCAAACTATCACCATAAGAACCACCTTGCATAAATTCACTTTTAATGTCAAGATGATTTGGAACTTCAAACTGCTTTGTTTTATCAAGCAAAAATAAAGAAATTGCCGCAATATTCGCAGTAAGTTCATCTCTATCTTTTGCAGTTGCAGTGTCTATATTATAATTTAAAATTTGTTTTACTATTCTTTCCATATATCAATATTATACCACAAAAATTGTTATATTTCAATACCTATTTTAAATTTTTATTGCTTATAAATTCGATAGTTGTAAATAATATTATTATGAGAAAAAACATAACAGTCATTGCAAAAATGCAAGAAAATGGAAAGATTATTCCTCTTAAAATTTTATGGTCAGAAGATCTTACTATTGAGATAGATAAAATTTTAGACATAAGAAAAAAGTCCAGCACCAAAGGTGGTGGACATGGACTTCGCTATACATGTAGAATAAAAAATCAAGAAAGATTTTTATGGCTTGATGAATATGTTTGGTTTGTTGAAGTTTAAACATCTTCTTCTGTAACTTTATTTTTTCCAAGCGATCCCAAACTGTGACTATCTCTTATATCAAGTTGAACAAATTTTTCATCTCTAAGCACCACTGCCCTGTTTATTGCAGACCTGCCAAATCTTTTTCTTAAATTTTCAACTGTGGCTTCAAGATTCTCTTTTTTCTGTTCTTTTTTTACATCAATATCAAAAGACAATTGCTCTTTTGTTGTGAAATCAGAAATAGTTACACCAAGCATTCTTACTTTTGTTTTCCAATCAAAATTTGCTCTAAAAAGTTCCATTGCAGCTGTTGCAACCTCTGATGACACATTTGTTGGTTTTGCAAGTTTTTTCATTCGAACCGTTGATGTTAGCAAATTGTTTGTTATAACAATTGAAACCGTTCTTGCATACTTATAACCATAATCTCTCATTCTTGAACAAACAGATTCAGAAAGTAATATGATAAGTGTTTCAACATCTAAATTATTATCTAAATCTCTATAAAATGTTAAACTGTTTCCAATTGACTTATATTCATCTTTTTCTAAATATTTCTTAACTTCAGAGTGATCTTCACCAATTGCATAAGAATATAATACTGACCCCCACTTTCCAAGATGAGCAATTAACAAGTTCTCATCTGCAGCAGCAAGGTCACCAATTGTGTGAATATTAAGTTTATTAAGTTTTGTCTTTGTTGCCCTACCCACATAAAGCAAACTTTCAACCGGCATAGGATACAATATTTCTTTAAAATTGTCATAAGGAATAACCGACACTGCATCTGGCTTTTTTAAATCACTTCCAAGTTTTGCAAATACTTTGTTAAAACTAACACCAATAGAAACTGTTACACCAATTTCATCTTTAACTCTTTCTCTAATCTCATTAGCAAGTTTAACTGCATCACCGCCAAATTTTCTTGAATTTGTTACATCAAGCCAAGCCTCATCAATTCCAAATGATTCAACATAATCAGTATATTCATAAAATATTGCTTTTACTAGTTTTGAATATTTCATATATTCGCTATGATGGGTTTCTCTGATAATCAAATCTGGCACAAGTTTTTTTGCTTGAAAAACAGTCATACCTGTTTTGATTCCAAGTTCTTTTGCCTGTTGATTTTTTGCCAAAATAACACCGTGTCTGTCAGACACTGAACCAGAAACCGCTACTGGCTTTCCAAATAAAGACTCATCAAGCAAACATTCAACACTTGCATAAAAACCATTAATGTCAATGTGTAATATTTTCCTCATATTTTTAGTATATTTATTTCCAAAAAAAATACAAATAAAATAAAACTAATATAAAAATGTTTTTAAATATCAAATTTATTGTGCTATAATAACGGTGAAATAGTATAAGAGGAGGCATTATGAGCTCAAATCAAATAGATATGGATTTTGCAAAAGCTTGGGATTTAAGCCATGGTCACTTTTCAAAAGGACTTGCTGAAAAGATTTTAGAATTTGCAAGAGAACATAACATTAAAATTAAATCTGCATTAGACATTTGTTGTGGTGCATCAAATCTTCTTGATGTATTCAACAATCACGGAATCAAGTGTGCAGGAACAGAAACCAGAGAAAGTATGATTGAATACTCAAAGAGTAAGTATCCAGAAATCAAATATTTCTTAACAAAAAAGATGAGTGAAGTCCCAGTATCTGCTGACTTAATCACCTGCAACCATGACATCGTGAATTACTTTGAAACTTTTGACGAATGGAAATTGTTTTTCAAACAAGTTAGTAAAAAACTTTCAGGTCACGGTATGTTTGTTTTTGATTTCTATACAAAATACAAACTCAAAGATTGGAAAGAAACCACCTACTCTGCTTCTGAATGGTTAGACTGTTTAACAACCATAAAAGCAGGTGTTTATGACAAGACAATGATCACATACACATATTATATCAATCGTGATGACCATATGGTAAAAACAAAAGATATCGTTGTCGAATCATATTATGATAATGAAGCAATTTTAAATGAACTTAAAGCCGCTGGTTTTAAAAATATTATGATTGTTGACGAAAACTTAAATCAAATAGTAAATCACGATTATGTTGAAAGAATGCACATTGTTGCAAGAAAGAAATAAGGAGCAATTATGGATAATGTTTTAGATGATAATTTTAGCAAAGCATTCGCAATTGCTTGGAGTGAAAATCAAGGTGACTTTTCAAAAGGCATCGCAAAGAAAACTTTAACCTTCATCAAAAACCAAGGTTTAAAAGTTAATACCGTTCTTGATATTTGCTGTGGTTCTGCAAACTTCTTGCTTGAAATGCAAGCAAATGGAAAAATCTGCACAGGAACTGAAATTTTAGATAGTTATATTGATTATAATAAATCAAAATTCCCTGATATCAAATTTATCAAAACCGAAAAAATTACTGATTTAGATGAACTTGAAACTTATGATTTAATCTCTTGCAATCACGATGTTATCAACCTTCTCCCTACAATTGAAGAATGGGGGTTGTTATTCAAAAAAGTTTATGCACATTTAAATAATGGTGGCATCTTCATTTTTGACTTTTACACAAAAAGAAGACTTCAAGGTTGGAACGAAGTTGTTTATGATGAAAATGAAAAACTTGACTATGTAAAAAGCATCGTTTCTGATGGTGAAACAAACACAGCAATTTCAAATATTTATTATATCAACTTAAACCCACAAGCACAAAGTGGTTCAGAAGGAAAAGATTACAACCTTTCAAATATCAACAATAAATATAAAAAGACCGAAGACACTATGGTTGAATATTTCTTCGAAAATGACCAAATTTTGGCTGAAATCAAAAAAGCAGGATACAGATATTTAATCACAACCGATGCAAACTTTGCACCAGTTTCAAGCATATCTGATATGAACAGAATGCATATTATTGCAATTAAAAGAGAGGCAGTTGCAGCAGCTCAACCAACACAACCAGCTCAACCAGCTCAACCAGTGCAACCACAACCTGCACCTCAACCTGCTCCTCAACCAACTCCTGTGGCACAGCCAACAACACCAACAGAAGTTTCTGATTTTTAAAACAAAAAGAACCATATTAATATGGTTCTTTTTTTGTGTTTTAAATTAATTTAACAGCAAAAAACACCCCATTTAAGGGGTGTTTTCTATCTTACACTTTTAGCAGTATTAATGAGACCCAAGAAGAGTGGATGTGGTCTATTTGGTCTTGATTTGTTCTCTGGTTCAAAAATAACACCAACAAAATAAGGATGTGATTTAATTTCAATAATTTCAACAAGTTTACTTTCTGGATTCATACCAGCAAAAATCATATCTTCTTTTGTATATTTGTCATAATATGCAGAGTTAAATTCATAGCTATGACGATGTCTTTCAGAAACAAGTTCTTTTCCATAAAGTTTTGCAGATTTTGAATCTGGGTCAAGAGCACAATTGTGTGCACCAAGTCTGGTATTAATACCATTATTCAAAATCTTCTTTTGCTCTTTCATAACATCAATAACCGGAAACTCTGTATCTGGGTCAATTTCAGTTGTGTTTGCACCTTGCATACCAAGAACATTTCTTGCATATTCAATAAGAGCAAGTTGCATACCAAAACCAATTCCAAGATAAGGAATCTTATTTTCTCTGGCATATCTAATGGTTTGAATCATACCATTAAAACCACGACTTCCCCAACCTGCAGGAACAATAATTGCTTTTGCACCTTTAAGGAATTTTTCTGCACCAATTTCTTCAATATCTTCGGCATCAATGATGTCAATCTTTGCTTTAACTTGGTTATATGTACAAGCATGGTGAATAGCTTCTTCAATTGAAAGATAAGCATCAGCAACTTTTGTATATTTACCTACAATGCAGATTCTAATTTCTGGATTGTTTGCTTTAAAGTTGTTAACCATAAAGCTCCAAGAGTTAAGATCTGCTTTTGGAAATGTTAAACCAAATTTCTTCAAAATAACATTATCCAAACCTTCTTTTTGAAGTGTGATAGGAATTTCATAAACAGTTTCTGTATCTGCATTTTGAATAACATATTCAGGGCCTTTTAAGTAACATCTCTTAGCAATTGCAGATTTAACTTCGCTGTTCATAACAGCATCTTTTGAAGTTCTACAAACAATTGCATCAGGTGTAACACCAAAAGAGTTTAATCTTTGAATAGAAGATTGAACAGTTTCAAACTTTGTTTCGCCTGTTGCACCAATATATGGAAGCAAGTCAACATGAAGCAAAAATACATTTTCTTCACCAACTTCACTTTGAAGTTGACGAATTGCATGAAGATATATTCCGGTTTCATAATCACTAACAATTCCACCAATTTCAACAATAACAATGTCAACATCTTTTCCTGCAACTGCAAGCATACAATCTTTAACTTCTGTTGTTACATGAGGAATAGTTTGAACTGTTGCTCCAACATATTTGCCCATTCTTTCTTTATTAATAACAGATGAATAGATTTTTCCACTAGTAATATTGTTTGCTCTGCCAAGATTGACATCCAAAAATCTTTCATAGTGACCAATGTCAAGATCGGTTTCTGCACCATCATCAGTAATAAACACTTCGCCATGTTGATAAGGACTCATTGTTCCTGGGTCAACATTCAAATATGGATCAAATTTTTGCATGGTAACTTTGACACCTCTGTTTTTGAGGAGTCTTCCAAGGCTTCCTGCTGTTGTTCCCTTTCCAAGACTAGAAACAACACCACCGGTTAATATCACAAATTTGCTCATAGCACTCTCCATAATATCTTATAATACACTTTATATTATATTTATTTTAATATTATAGGTCAAATTAAAAAAGGTTTTTTTAATATTATTTAATGATTTTTTAAAAATAAAAAAAGCCTAAATTTTAGGCTTGATTTTTTATTGTTTTATTGATTATTTTCAATGTATTTTAAGTAAGCAGAATAAATTGCCTCACCAGTTTCTTCAATACTGAGATTTGTATTATCAACCACAAGGTCATAGTTGTCTTTATTTTTGTTGTTAAAACCATAAATGGTCATATATCTTTTATTTTCAAGTTCCCATCTTTCAGCAAGAGAGTTCATTGCTTCTTCTGCAGAAATGTCGATTTTTTCAGTATTTCTGCCAGAACCAAGCAATCTTCTAGCTTGTTCTTCAGGAGCAACATCAATAAACACTTTAAATGACTTTGGAACAAAGTGCCAAGCGGTTCTGCTGTCAAAAATCATTTTTTTGCCAATATTTTCAGTTCCCACCCTAACAATTTCATTATCAAGAATATGGTCAACCGATGTATCATTTAAACGATTAAGTTCCAAAACATCAATGCCTCTATCTTTTGCAATTTGTCTAAAAATATCTCCTGCACTATATTTTGTAAAACCATATTTTTCTACCAAATATCCTGTAACTGCACCCTTGCCAGAACAAGGTTTGCCTGTGATTGTAATAATCATTTTATTTCTCCTTTGTTAAATCTTTTAATTTTGATAAATAATCTCTAAATAAATCAAATGCAATATCATAAGTTTCGTCAAGTTCAATATCAACAGTTGCAACTTTAAGAGAACTTACCGGATCAAGAGAACCACCAATTGATAAAAATTCTTTATATTTCTTTACAAATTCACCAGATTTGTCATCAATAATCTTTTTAGCAATGGTTGCAGCAGAAATAAAACCTGTTGAATATTTATACAAATAATAATCTCTAAAAATATGTGGTTTCCTACTCCAATTATAAACAAACTCATCAAGAAGAACAACATTATTTCCTAAATATTTTTTATTAAGCTCTAAATATTTATTATTTAAATCTTCTGAAGTGAGAGATGAACCATTTTGAAGTTCTTCGTGAACAAATATTTCAAATTCTGAAAGCATTGTTGCATCAAACACATTTGAATAAAACACTTGCAAAAGGTCTGCAATAATTTGTATTTTTTTATTATTATCGGTTTCTTTTTCAAGCATATAATAATTATATAAAATTTCATTTGTAAGTGATGCCACTTCAGCAACAAAAATGGTATATTGTGCTTTTGAATATGGTTGGGTTTTATCTGAATAATATGAATGCATTGCATGACCAAATTCATGAGCAATTGCCGATGCCCAACTTGCAGTTTTGTCATAATTTAACAAAATGTAAGGATGTTCACCAAATGCACTTATGGTATAACCGCCACTAGCCTTATTTTTTCTAGGAAAAGCATCAATCCAACCTTCATTTATTGCTTGTTCAAAAACCTTAACATAATCTTCCCCAAGAGGCAAAAATGCCGCTTTAACATTATTCACCGCTTCTTCATATTCAATTTCATCTTTTTGATTTAAAAAATCGGTAAACATATCAGAAGAATAAAAATTATCCAGCTTTAAATATTTCTTTTTTATATCAAAATATTCTTGAATTAAGCTTACATTTTTTTGAACATTTTCAATATTTTTTCTAATAATATTTGAATTTACATCTTCTTTAAATGTAAACATATCAAGAGCGGAATCAAATTTCTTTTCTTTTGCCAAAAAGTTAATATATTTAACATGAGATAAATAAAGTGCAGAATATGTTAGATTTAATTTTCCATATTCAGTAAGAAAATTCTTCATAACAGATTTTCTAATCTCTTGTGATGGATTTCTAAGATTGCTTGTATAATTCCCATTATGAAGTTCAATTTTATTTCCATTTTCATCAACAAATGAACCGTGATACATTTCAATATCAGATAAATTTGAATAAATATCATCAGTGTTTTGAAATGCCGACATTGTGGCAAGTCTAACCTCTTGCTCTTCTGACATTGTATGTTTTTTGTTTTTGATAATAAAATCCAACTGTCTGTCATAATCTTTAAAGTCGGGGTCATTTTTTAATTTCAATAAATCTTCATCTGAAAGTTCAGCAATTTCAGTTGATTCAAAAGCAAGTTTTTGACTAACCTCAGCAAAAAAATCTTCAATGATTTGATAATTTTTCAAATTGACCAAATCTTTACCATCATCATCAAGCTTACACTTGGTGTAAACCGCCAATTTTTCAAGGATTACAGAGAATTCATCATCCGCTTTGAAACTCTCCAAAATGATTTTTTTGTCATTTTTTCTTATATTATTTTTGAATTTTTCAAGATTTTTTAACATTATTTTTGCGGTTTCAAAATCAGCTAAAAAATCATCATTTGTTTTGTATAAGTGAGAAAGGTCCCATGTTGTATTTATCATAATCGTCTCCTTATTTAACTAGTATATACCGATAAAATAAAAAAAGTCAAAATAATAAAATAAAAAAGATAGAAATCTATCTTTTTTATCATTATCACTATTCCATTGTTTCATCATGTCTAAACAATTTGGTTCTTCTAACACAAAGTTGAATCAAAAGCCAAATACCAGCAATTCCCACTAATGCATAGAGAATTCTAACAAAAACACCTGTTCCAAAAATCCATGCAAGGAAATTCCAAGAGAACACACCAACAACAAACCAGTTTAGTGAACCTAAAATTAGCACACTTAGTGCAATGATATTTGAAATAATCATACTCTACTCTCCTTTTAATAATAGGTTTTGCAAAATATAATTATTTTATACAAAAAAAGATATAGCAAATTTGCTATATCTTAATTTTATTAAATGAAACCTTCAAAAATTGTGTTCAATACAAGGTATGCAATAGAAAGAACCAAAATCAAAACAGCATCAATAATTGTAAGGATTTTAACTTTTCCTTGAAGAGTTGCACCTTTATTTCTGTTATAGAAAGTGTCAGAACGACCAGAAATAGCAGAAACACCATTTGTATCACTCTTTTGCATAAGAGATAAAACAATCATAACAATTGAAAGGAATGCAATAAGACACATAACAACTATTTTGATAATTGGAAATGAACTTTCAATCCAACCTGCAACAGCAGCATTTTCATCTGCACAAATTAAACTACTATAATTTAACATAATTCCTCCAAACATAATGGATTATAACATATAAATTTCTAAATTTCAAGTTATTTGTAAAATATAAATAACATAATAAGCAATATAATAACTAAAATAAAGAGAAAAATCAAGAAATGCCTAATAACACTCTTTTTTGGCACAAATTTTCCCTTAACTGTCGTATCAACAATCAAGAAAAATAAAAATCCCGCAAAGAAAGCCAACCCAACATAGGTCAAACTTTTTTCTTCTGCATTCTGAGCCAAATACATCACAATCGAAGAAATATAAGAAATCATAATCTACCCTTTAATTTTATCTACTTTTTGCAATTTCGGCAAAACTTTCAGCTTTTAAACAAGCTCCGCCAACAAGCACACCGCCAACATCTTCAAGAGCCAAAATTTCAGCACTGTTGTCAGGTTTAACACTTCCACCATAAAGTATTGGAAGATCAACATTAAATGAACTAGAAAGTTCTTCTTTAATATAAGCATGAACTGCTTTAATATCGTCAATTGTTGCAACCTTGCCTGTTCCAATTGCCCAAACTGGTTCATAAGCAACAATAATATTTGAAAAATCAGAAATTCCTGCAAGACCTTCAACAATTTGTTTTGAAAGCACTGCTTTAAAATCATCTTTTTGTTCTAATGTTTCACCAATACAGAAAATTACTTTCAAGCCTTCTTGAAGAACTGCAGCAATTTTCTTTGAAATCATTTCATTGGTTTCACCAAAAATTTGTCTTCTTTCACTGTGTCCAATAATAACATATTCTGCACCAGCAGATTTAAGCATTTTTGCAGAAATTTCACCGGTATAAGCACCTTTTTCAGCAAAATAACAGTTTTCAGCACCTGTTCCAATGGTTGATTTTGCTGTATCAGCAAATGTTTTAATCATTGTGTATGGAACACAAGCAATAACATTGTTTTTATTTTCTAAATTATTATTCAAATAATCAACATAACCTTCAATATCTGAAAGATCATTGTTCATTTTCCAGTTTCCAACAATATACTTATCCATAAAAAACCTCACTAAATCTTATTTTGTTTTTGCTTTTGACTTAACTGTTGGTTTTTTAGCAGCAGTAGTCTTTTTTGCAGCTGGTTTTTCAAGAGTTTTCTTATCAAGTTTAGCAAAATCTGGTGTTTTTACTTTTTTCTTTTCAGAATCTTTATCTTCAAGCATAGCAACACCAGGAAGAGTTGCACCTTCTAAGAATTTCAATGTTGCACCACCACCTGTTGAAAGGTGTGAAACTTTATTAGCAAATCCAAGTTCTTGAATAGCAGCAACACTGTCACCACCACCAACAATTGAAACTGCACCACTCTTAGCAACAGCTTTAGCAACTGCAAGAGTTCCTTTTCTGAATTTCTTAAATTCAAACACACCCATAGGTCCATTCCAAATGATTGTTTTTGCTTTTTTAAGTTCTGCAGCAAACAATTTTCTTGTCTTTTTGCCGATATCAAGTGCTTGATAATTGCTTCCAATACTGTCAACATTAAAGCTCTTTTTCTTTGCTGTTGGAGCAAATTCACTTCCACCAATAACATCGATTGGAAGAACTAAGTTAACATTAGAACTTTCAGCTTGTTCCATAAGTTGTTTAGCAACATCAATTCTATCTTCTTCATATTTAGAGAAACCAACATCATAGCCTTTTGCAGCTAAGAATGTGT
This sequence comes from Clostridia bacterium, assembly GCA_045648025.1. Classification (GTDB taxonomy): domain Bacteria; phylum Bacillota; class Clostridia; order Christensenellales; family UBA1242; genus RGIG1681. The sequence goes on along the minus strand of JAZRNH010000004.1, from coordinate 12,405 downwards.
TAGCCATAGCACCACCGATTAAAAGTGTGTTAGCCTTTGTCATAAGTTTTGAGATAACATTAATCTTATCAGAAACTTTTGCACCGCCAAGAATAACAACAAGTGGTTTTTCTGCATTTTCAACAGCATTTGAAAGTGCAACAATTTCACTATCCATTAAAAATCCTGCAACTGCTGGAATATGGTTAGCGATACCAGCTGTTGAAGCATGAGCTCTGTGAGCTGTTCCAAAAGCATCGTTAACAAAAACATCAGCAAGACTAGCAAGTTCTTTTGCAAATGTTTCATTATTTTCTTCTTCTTCAGAATGGAATCTTACATTTTCTAAAATCAAGATTTCCCCTTCTTTCATTTCTTTAACCATGCTTTTAGCACTTGGTCCAATAACATCTTTTGCCATTTTAACAGGCATATTCATAAGCTCAGAAAGTCTTTCTGCAATTGGAGCAAGAGAATATTTTTCATTGAACACACCTTTTGGTCTGCCAAGGTGAGAACATAAAATAACTTTAGCATTTTGCTTTACCAAATAGTTAATAGTTGGAAGAGCTGCTCTAATTCTTGTATCATCTGTAATCTTTCCACTTTCATCTTGTGGCACATTAAAATCTACTCTGACAAACACTCTTTTGCCAGCAACATCAATATCTTTAAAAGTTTTCTTTTTCATAAAAAGTTCCTCTTTGTTAATTATTATATTTTGTGTTATTTCCACACATTACAATTATATTAAAAAAAAATATAAGTTGTCAAATAATAACAACCTATATTTTTATCAAATTAACCAAATATTTTGCATAAATAGTCCAAAATTTCATCAATTTTATCAATTTTAAGCATTTCTACAAGAGCTTTTGAGTTTTTATACTCTCCTTTTAAATATCCTGCCAAATGAGACCTCATATAAAGCACAACATATCTTTCTGGATAATACTCAAGCATTTTGTTATAATGCCACTTAATTTGTTCCAACTTATTTTCAGAAAGTTTTCTTTCTTCAAGAATTTCTTTAAACAATTCTGGTCTTCCAATAGCTGCTCTTCCAATCATAATTCCGTCAGCATTTGTGATTTGCATAATATTTTTATAGTCTTCCAAACTTCTGCAATCTCCATTTGCAAAAACAGGAATTGAAACTGCTTCTTTTACTCTTTTTATAACTTCATAGTTAACCTCACCAGAATAACCCTGTTTTGTGGTTCTGCCGTGCACAGTTATCGCAGATGCTCCTGCTTCTTCACACATTTTTGCAAACTCAACAGCAACAATTTCATCATCATAAAAACCAATTCTAAATTTAACAGTTATTGGCTTTTCTGTTGCAGACACACAAGCCGTAATAATTTTTCTTGCAAGATCAAAATCTTTTAGAAGTGCTGAACCATCGCCGTTAGAAATAATCTTTGGTGCAGGACAACCCATATTTATATCAATAATATCAAACTTTTGAAGAAGTGGATTCTTACAAGCTTCTGCCATAACTTCTGGCTCATGACCAAAAATTTGAACAGCCTTAATTTTTTCATCTTCGGTTGTAAAGAGCAATTCTTCTGTCTTTTTGTTTTTATAAGATAAAGCCTTAGCACTCACCATTTCTGTCACAGTAAGCCCTGCCCCATATCTTTGACAAAGTGCTCTAAATGCCAAATCAGAAAAACCAGCCATAGGTGCTAAAACCAAATTATTTTCAAGTTCAATATTTTTTATTTTTACCTTTTTCATATGATAATTTTAACAAAATATTTTTTATTTTTCAATTGTTTATTTTATTTTTAGCCTATAAAATAAACCACCTTCATTTTCATACAAATAAAATACATAATAAACAACAAAAAACACAGCAACAGCCACCAGCCCAGAAACAAACAAAGAAAGTATATCTCCCAAAACAATTTTACATAAAACATTTGAAACAAAAGCAAACACGGCAACCGAAACAGCTTGAATTGAAATATAAAAAACTGGCTTTTTTATTGTTGCTGTCGTATATTTTTTAACGAATTTATAATTTCTAAAAAACACAAACAGATAACAAATAGCCGCAGAAATCACTACACCAAAAATATTTATATTTTTTATAGGAACCAAAATGCAATCTGCTGCAATTTTTAATCCACACCCAATAAACAACGATTTTACTGGCACTTTTGTCTTGTTTATTCCCTGCAAAATAGCAGTTGTCACTTGCACAAGCGAAAGTATAACAATGTTAAAACTTCCAGCAAACAGCAATTCTGTTGCCGTTAAAATATTATTTTCAGAAAAACTTTTACCATACAAAAATGTTAATATTTGTTTTCCAAAAATAAAGAAACATATTGAGCAACAAATTGATATGCAAAGTGCAATTTGAAATGACTTTTCAGCAAGTTCTTTCACCTTTTCTTTTGAACCACTCACCTGTGCTGCACTAATATTTGGAAGCAAAACCATCGAAATTGACACTGCAATAATCACTGGAACATTAACCAGTGACTCCACAACACCAGACTGCAACCCCAAAAACGAAGTTGCTTCTGCAGAAGAATAACCTGTCATCATCAACAGGTTAACAACTAAAAAACTATCAATCATATTTGTAATTGGTGCAATAATTGAACTTGCAGTAACCGGCAATGAAAGCCCAATTATTGACTTAGATAAAAATTTAAAAGACTGACTAGTTTGATCATTTAAAGTCCTATGTCTTCGGTTATAAATCAAATAATTAATAAACAAAAAAATAACCGCAACAAGTTCACTAATAGAAATTGCAACAATTGCACCAAGCACTGCATATTCAACACCATATTGCAGCCATTTTCCTGCCAAAAATAAACCGAAGCTCATTTTTACAACTTGTTCAACAAGCGAAGATATTGCTGTTGGAAACATCAAAATATTGCCTTGAAAATACCCTCTAAAAGCAGATAAAATTCCAACAAACAAAATTGCTGGAGCAATTGCATAATAACAAATGTAAACAGATGAATTTCCCTGCATCGCCGCAATAAATCTTGCCGCAATCGCAACAAAAACCGCTGCTAAAAGTGATAAAACAGACAATAACAGAACAGCTATTTTAAAGATTTTTTTTGAATTAAAAAACTCATTTTTGGCATTATACTCAGCAACAAGTTTTGATATAGCCACAGGAATCCCAGCGGTCGAAATTGTAAGCAGCATTGTGTATAGTGGAAATATAAGCTGATACATTCCCATACCAACTGGACCCAGCAATCTTGAAAGTGGAATACGATAAATTGCACCTAAAATTTTGCCTAACAAATTGCAAACGATAAGCACAATTGCACCTTTTAAAAACACTTTATTCTTCATAATTTTATTATGTTAAAAATAAGACAAAATCATACTAAACCGCTAAAAATTCAATTGTAAAACTAATTTTTGAACCAACCAATTCTTCACCAGAATTTGCACCAAGCCAGAATAATAAAACCAGATTTTGAGGCTCTTCAACTTTTTCAAATCTAACGAGCTCAAATTCATCCTTTTCAAGTGTCTTTGTAGTGTTTTTAACACCCTCAATTGCGATAAAAATATTTTCTCTTTCACCTTCTGCAATTGTTTGATTTTTTGTTGTTTTTATCACTATATCTTTCACAACGATTTTATAATTTGAATTTGATTTAACATAAATTTTTTCATAATACCCTTCACTTGTATCATCGCTAGTAATCGTTGATGGAATTTTTGTTTCAGCATCAACTTTTCCTGTTGCAGGTTTAAGCCCAAGTTCCATATCTGAAAGTTGCAATTTTGAAATGGTTTTTTCCATTTTTTTATCATCATAAACAGAAATCCCATTTGCAGCAACAACTTTAACTTCTTCAAATTTAATAATATTATCTTTATAAACAAACACAACAAAGCAAGAACCAATAACAGCAGCAGTTATTGCAATAAAAATTGTAACAATACTCGCAGCAACAGACTTTTTATTCATTTAATCACCTCAACATAATAATTTACAATAAAAAATTTTTTATTCAAATTATTAAAATCTGGCAATAAAAAAACAGGCTTTCGCCTGTTAATTTTTAAATATTATTGTTTTTTATATGCTTTGCCGTATTTCCAAATGAGGATTGATGAAACCAAAATTAAAGCAACAACAGCCACAAACAAAACAAGTGCTAATGTGTTAAATTTTGTAACAAACAAACAAGTCACACCAATAGCAAGAAGTATTAAATCAACAATTAATGTAGCGATTAATGTCTTTTTAGAAATATCCATATAATCTTCCTTCCTTTTACTTAGTAATGTTATTATAACACGATGTTATTTAAATTTCCATAGTTTTTATAAATTATTTTCGGTTTTTTAGTAAAAATATGGTTCTTCCTGCATCTAAATTGATTTTTTCTTGAATGTCAGGCGACACAAACTCTTTTCTAACCAAATTTTTAATAATGGTTCCACCATGATAGCCATGAACAACAACCAAACATTTAATGTCAAAATCTGCCAAATTTATTGCATGAATTAAATTTGCCTTAGCATCTTCTTTTGTCATATTGTGAAGATCAACAACCTCATATTTTCCATAATAATATTCTAAAAACTCATCTGGAATCATACTGTTGGTTCCTCTTCTTCTCCATCTTCTTCACCTTCAGCATCTTCTCCAGGAACTTCCGGATCCATTGGTGTAAGTGATTCATAATCAATTACAATGCCACCAAAACCAATAATGTTTCCTGCCGCATCAGAAATTTCATTATAATATGGAGTTCTCAAATCCCAATATGTATAAACAAAAGAATTTGTCTTCTTCATATAATCATAAAAATCTTCAACATTTTCAGCGGTAAATTCTTTAAACTCAAATACAAAATCACTAACAACAGTAACAAAATCTCCAAGTTGAACGGTTAAAGTAACTGTTTTTTCAGGATTTGTAAAGTCTGCCTCATCAAGCCTCAAAGTATAATACTTTTTGTTTTGTGAAAGAACCAAACTCTTGCTGCTATCTTCTGAATTTGTTAAATCTTCACCACCAATTTTGATAGTATAAGGATTTGCTTCATCATAATCTGCGGTGATTGGGTTTAAATCAACAATATCACCATTTGTATAAACTTTTCTAAACTTAACATAAACTTCTGTTACTTTATCTGTAAAGAATACATTATATGTTGAAATTTCACCGTTAATTCCAAGATATTGTTCAGCTTTTTGATATGATAAGAATCCATCAATATTTGCAATAATTTGTTCTTCAGTTGCATATTTGAAATCTTTGGTATCCATAAACACATAACTATTTGCAAAATCAGGTGTTGCAGAAACAATCATTTGCAAAAATTCAGGAGTATCTGCGATTACATGAACATCAACAATATATGGTTCAGATTTTTTCACATCCCCTTGCTCAGAATAATAGTATGATTGAATTGCAATAGCAGTATCATAATCTGTTCTTCCTGCATCGGTCAAAACCTTGCTAAGTGATGATTTACATTGAAGTTTAAGTTTTTTGGTTGATGGATCAATAACAACAGATTCAAAAATTGTATTATCAACCGAAGCCTTGTCAACTTGAAGTAATTCAAAGTTTACAGCATCATTATCTTCTTCAGAGAAAATTGAATTTGAAACAATATCATATTCATAAACAAGATCATCAGCATAAGCAACAACTTTATTTTCAAATTGTTCAAGTTCTGCATATTTTCCATAATATGTTCTATCATAAACAGTGAAATCTTTTGCAGCCTTGTTATAAACATAAAGGTCAAAACTATCACTAATAACCCCTGCAATTGATGCAGTTATTGTTGCCTCACCCGCCTGTTTATATTTAACATAAGCCTTGCCTTTGTCATAAATAATTTCAGCAACAGCTTCGTTTGAAGAAACAATATCAATTTCTCTAGTATTATTTGAAGAAAGTGCAAAAACGGCAATTTCAAATCTATTATCTTTATTTGCAGTCATATAAACCGTTTGGTTTTTGAAATCATCATAAACATTTTCTTCGTTCATATAAATATAGGTCGGAGCAGCTGCAACAGGTGTAACAAATCTAAGGTCAAAAATGTGATAAGTTTTATTATTTTGAATTAAAAAATACACAGAAAGACCGCCGGTAAAACCGACAACCAAAATAGCAGCAAATATACCAACTAATTTAAGAGTTTTCTTCATAATTTCCCCTATATAATCTTATACATTATAAATATATAATAATTAACATAAAGTTGTCAAACAAAAACAAAACTGTAAAATTTAAAAATAAAAAACAATAAAAAAAGAGATGCAATTGCATCTCTTTTAAATTTAAATTAAACGATTGTTACAAATTCAAGTCTTCCAACTGTCTTGTTTTCTAAGAATAATAATTTGTTGAAGATTTCTTCAGAAATTACAATCTTGAAATCAGCAGCTTTTCCAGCAAAGATGAAGTCTTTGTTGAAAGCAGATGTTGCAATGTTTCCTTTTGCAACTGCTGGATCTTTTGAACCGTTACCTTGATCTTGTTCGTTTCTTAAAATAACTTTACCAACTAATCTTACATTGAAGATGTTGTTGTTTGCATCTGTAGCAGTTGCATCTTCATCATAAGATACAGTTGCTTCACCAAGATATCTAGCAAATCCAAATGCTTCAAGAGTGTTAACTGTTGAGTCAATAATTACATTTTTGAATGCGATGTTAGATTCAACACTTCCTGCTGCAATTTCAACAACTGCACCAGCATAAACTGCATCAATATCAGCAGTTGCAACAATTGTTACATTTGTGATATTAACAGATTCATCTTCACCTGCTTTGATCATTGGAGCAATACCAGCAACCCAAGTTGCTCTTGTGTAATCAAAACCATAATCGCTTACAGCTCTGAAGTTTCCACGAGTTTTGCTTTCTGTTACAGCAAGGTTAATTTTTGTGTTTTCAATATCAGTGTCAACCATATAACCGAATGCACCACCGATGTTGATTGGATATTCATAAGATGTTGCAACTGCAAGTTTTGCAGAAGATGTTGCAACTGTTGAATAGTATGCTTGACCAGCAAATCCACCAACAAAGTATGATTCATATAATGCGGTTTCAGATGATGTGAATGTTACATCAATGTTTGAATCTTTGATTTCTGTGCTTACAGCAAGACCAACCAAACCACCAATTGCACTATTTGCTTGTGGATCTTTGCCTAAAACAAGTGTATATGCAGCAGCTTTAATGCTACCTGTTACATCAACATCAAGAACTGAGTTCTTTGATACAGCTGCAAAAGTTGCAACTTTGATGTCATTTACAGCATTTCCTTCATAATCATTGAAGAATCCACCGTCTGCGATATATGCATAAACTTCATCTGCTACTGAAACAGAAACATTGTCAACTTTAAGTCCAACAATTTCAGCTTTTTCTACTCTACCAAAGATAGCGATGTTTGCATCATATCTGTTTTTGTTAGCTTCGTTTTTATAAACAAATGAACCTAAGTTTTCTTTGTTTACATCAATTGTGATATTTTTAAGAGCGAAGTCTTTACCATTAATGTGACCATTAAATGGTTTGTCTTGATTAAATAATGTTGTGTAGGCTTTTCCAGCAAAGTCAATATCGTTAGCAAGTTCAAAATATGTTGAATCGTTGTAAATCACATTACCTTCTTCATCAACCTTGTCTTTCATAACAACATTGCCTTCTCCATCAAGAACAGGAACTTGAACAGGTTTACCCTCTTCATCAACAACAACTTGACCTTGATCATCAAGTTTATCTGTCATTTCTGGTTCTTTAACAGCTTCAATTTTTGTATAACCATAATCAGTTACAAATTTGATAAATGAATCAGCATCATAAAGCAAATATGGTGCATCTTTTGAACCATCTCTGTCAGCATTGATGTCTTTTGCTGGTGTTTGGTCACCAACATTAGTGCTGTCAGACACATTTCCTGCTTGTTGATTATTACCAGCATTTTTATCCTTTCCAGGATTAACCACACTGATAATTGTAAAAGTTGCAAGTGCAACAGTTAAAATTATGCTACAAATTAAAGATAAAAATAAATTCCTCTTTTTCATTTTTACCATCTCCCTTTATTTAGTTTAATATATTATACAACTATATAGCCAAAAAGTCAATATCTATCATAAAAAAATTTTGAGTCAAATACTCAACTATTGATTTTATCGGCATTTGCGAGTTATAAAAAGTTTATTTTTTATAACCACTATTAATATTATATCATAACTATTAACAAAAATCAATACCCCCTAGAAAATTTTCTTAATTTGCACCTTAATATACTATGCAAAATAGCAGAAAAAATATATCATTTTTATAAAATTTTGCACAAAAAAAGATATGCATTTTATTGCATATCTTCATTAATTAAATCTTTGCCTTATAGTCAATATTAAATGTTATTTTTAACACTGAACCATCTTCTTTAAAGAGTCCTGTCCAAATTGAAACTTCAATAACAACATCATTATCTGACTTAACTTTAATTATTTGATTTGTATTATCAAAAGAAACACAAGCATTATTATTTGAAGAACCAACAAATCCGTGTTCAGATTTTATAATAGTTCCCATAACACTTTCAAAATAAGCTGTATATTTAAGTTCATATTCGCCAAGATGATTTAATTCAAGCACATTTGCATCAACTTCAACAGTATCACCTGAATCGACAAATTTACCAAAATTATCAATCTTTAAAAATCCACTTTTTGCAATTTCAACGACGGTAATTTTAACTTTAAAAGTCAACCCTTTTGCTTCGCCTTTATTGTCATTAATGGTAACAGTAACGGTTGCAGAACTTGATGTTGGCCTTTCAGAACAAACAGTAAGTCTGGTTGAATTTGGAACACTAATAACAGATTCATTATCACTAACAACAGTGAAATTATAATCTTCTTCTAAAAGTGTTCTGATAGAGCCATCTGCAAACCTTCCCTTGGCACAAATTGTGTGAGAACCATAAGCATTGATAACAACTTCATTTTGTGCTGGATAAATTTCAAGTGGATATTCTTTCAATCTAACAATACATTGATCAGAATATTTTCCAACAGTAATTTTTATTTCAATTTGTTCAAATCTTGAATCAGTTGCAGTTACAACACCTTTATTAAACACATAATAGAATCTGTTTAAAGATGTTGTTTGACCTTCAACCGGAATTGTATAGTCAATAATAGCTGCAGTTGTTGATGGGTTGCATTGATAAGTAAGTTCTTCTGGAGAGTTTAAATCAACCTCAAAAATAGCCTTACCTGTTTCAGAATCATACTTATTAGACACAAAGAAAACTCCAAGTACTTCTTCGGCAGGTGTGGCACCACAACTTGTCAAAAAAGCTGACAATGGAAACATCATAAGCATCATCAAAAATATAAAACTTTTTCTAATAATCTTTTTCACAAAATTTCTCCTACTTAGTCAATTTCAGAAACAACAAGCATATTTGAACCTGTTGAACCAGTCATAATTCCAGCAGTTTGAATAACAACATCACCCTTTTTAACACATTTAAACTTCTTAGCTTGAATTCTTGCAGATTCTAAAAGTTCATCTGTGTTGTAGTATGTTTGGTCTAAAAGAGCTGTAACTCCCCAAAACATACCAAGTTTATAATAAGTTCTTAAATTTGGAGTAGTTGCAATAATGTCACAATTTGGTCTAAATCTACAAATACAAGTTGCAGAAGCACCAGTTGTTGTTGTAACCAAAATTGCTTTTGCATTTAAACTTGAAGCAAGAGCACAAGCAGCATATCCCACACCACAAGTAACATCTTTTGTTGGAACAAAATGAGCAAGTGTTTTGTTATGATCAATAACAGCTTCGGTTTCAGCAGCAATTTTATCCATTGTTTTTACCGCCAAAACTGGATACATTCCGGCACTTGTTTCACCAGAAAGCATAATTGCAGAGGTTCCATCATAAATTGCATTTGCAACATCCGAAATTTCAGCTCTGGTTGGTCTTGTGCTAGAAACCATAGATTCAAGCATTTGTGTTGCTGTTATAGTATATTTTCCAAGATCTTTTGCAATAGAAATGATTTCTTTTTGAATTTGTGGCAATTTCTCAAACGAAATTTCAACACCCATATCACCTCTTGCAACCATAACACCATCAGAAGCCTCTATGATCTTGTGCATATTTTTAACACCCTTAGCAGACTCTAATTTTGAAATGATAAATGGGCTTTCTTCTCCAAGACTCTTAAGGTATTTTCTAACAACATTGACATCACTTTCAGAGTTAACAAATGAAATTGCATAACAATCAACACCCATTTCAACACCAAAAGCCAAGTCTTTTTTATCAATATCTCCAAGATATTCCATATTAAGTTCAACACTTGGAATATTGATTGATTTATTGTTAGAAAGTTCACCGCCAACAACAACTTCTGTATAGATAATTGTTTTTGTTGTGCTTTTTACTTTAAGCTCAATGAGTCCATCATTTAAAAGGATTTTTGTTCCCTTTTTAACAATTGATGGAAGTTTATCATAAGTTACAGAAACAATTGTTGAATCGCCAACAACATATTCGGTTGTAAGTGCAAAGTCTTGACCTTTTTCAAGTTCAACCTTACCATCTTTAAATTGTCTAATTCTAATTTCTGGACCTCTTGTATCAAGCATAATAGCAATAGGGAGCCCCATTTCATATCTTGCTTGTTTTACAAGGTTAATCATTTCTCTATGACTATCATGATTTCCATGACTCATATTAAATCTAGCAACATCCATACCTGCTCTAATCATTTCTTTCAAGGTTTCAATATCTGAGCAAGAAGGTCCGATTGTACAAACAATTTTTGTTTTATTCATAAATTTCTCCTAATAATTCATACTTTTACTTATAAAAGTAAATTCTTATACATATTTATTATATTAAGAAATTTAATAAAAGGCAAATAAAAATAAAAGGTAAAACTACCTTTTATTTATTAAATAAAAAATATTCATTTGGATTAACAAGTTTTCCGTTTTTAAGCACTTCTAAATGTAAATGAATCCCATCTGCTTTTTCTGCTAAAAAACTAGTAATTTTTCCAATAACGGCACCCTTTTTAATAGAGTCTCCTTCCCTTACTTGAATTTCAGAAATAAGTCCTCTATAAACAACCATCAAATCTTCTGAAACCTGCAAATAAACAACAGTTCCATACATCATAGAACTTTCAATTTTTGAAATAACACCATCATAAACAGCCTTCATTTCCTGCCCTTCTACTGCAGAAAAATCAATAGCTTGATGAGTACACCAAAGATTTGTTGTTGCATCATAAACAAGATTTGAATCTGTATAATTTTTCATAATATTGGCCGACTCAAATGGAAGGTCAAAAACAATTTTTGTTTCAACAGGCTTCACCACTTCTCCAGTGCCTCCACCACCATCATTTGGATTATCAACAGCACCAGAATCATCATTTCCACCAACAATATCTGCAGATTGATTTCCATCAGAAATAATTGGTGAATTTGTATCAACAACCGCCTGTTCATTGTTGGATTTTATCGCAGAATATGCCGAAATTGAAATTATTCCAAGCACAAGCACTGTGCAAATAGAAACTGTTATTGGATAAATATTTCTTTTTAAAAAATGTTTTGCTTTTAGTAAAAAAATCTTCATAAATCCCCCGTTACTAAAATCATTAACATCTTTTTTATTTTTATACAAAAAAAAGAGAATTGACTAACAACTCTCTTTCTTCTTTAATTGTTTTTTATTTTTTACTGCCGAATAAATCATACTTCCAATCTCATGCAAGAAACCATGTGTCAATAATAAATAGTATGAAATTATTCTATATGCAAGAAGTGCCCATACAATATTATTTCCTAAAACTATACCAAACAAGAAAATAAATGAAATTTCCATAATTCCAGTTCCACCAGGAAGTGGAATAAAGCTTGAAGCCATTGTGCATATATAGTATTCAGAAATACAAATCACCAAGAATAACATTGGAGAAATATCAATTGTTGTAACAAATGCTTGAACCACAAAGTATGGAATAATCGCATAAGACAAACATTCTAAAAGACTAAGAACAAGAACCTTTAAAAGTGTCTTTTTGTTTTTCCACATAAACTTAAAAGAAACTTTATATTCAGTAACTTGATTTAAAATCTTTTGGAAAGATTGTCTATAATTTTTTATTAATTTAAGTTTATAACCTATTCTTAAAACACCACTAATAAACGACCTTGTAATCAAGTTTCCACTAGCAATTAAAAATGTAAACAAAACGACAATTGCAGTGATTAAAAGACCAATAACACCCAAAATAATCAATATTAAGAATAAAATTTCATTAAGAGGTGTTGAAAAAGTTATTTGAGGCACACCAAAAATAAAGAAAATTGCAGCAACAAGAACATTCATTGCACTATTAAACATCAT
>JAZRNH010000003.1:0-49431 GCA_045648025.1 Clostridia bacterium | reverse complement strand
GCTTCAAGTCCAGAAGGTGCAAGAGACTTTTTGGTTCCTTCAAGACTTAATCCTGGAAAATTTTATGCACTTCCACAAGCCCCACAACAATTTAAACAACTTTTGATGGTTTCTGGAGTGGATAGATATTTCCAAATTGCACCATGTTTTAGAGATGAAGATGCAAGAGCTGACAGAAGTCCAACAGAGTTTTATCAAATTGATATGGAAATGGCTTTTGCAACTCAAGAAGATGTTTTTGAAGTTATTGAAGGTTTATATAGAGCAATTTTCAAAAAGTTTGCTAATTTTGAAATTAGTGAATTTAAGAGAATCAAATATGCCGATGCAATAAGAGATTATTGCACTGACAAGCCTGATCTTAGAAACCCGCTTATGGTTGTTGATGTTTCAAAAGTTTTTGAAAACACTTCGTTTAGTGTTTTTCAAAATAAAACAATCAAAGCTATCAAGGCTGCAACTGGTGGTGCAAAACCAAGAAAATGGTATGACAAACTTACAGATTTCTTAAAATCAAGAGAAGCAAAAGGTTTAGCATACTTTGTTGTTGGTGAAAATGATGAACTTTCTGCTGGTGTTTCAAAGTTTGTTACAGAAGAAGAAAAAGCAGAACTTAAAAAACTTGTTGGTTTTGAAACTGGTGACACAGTGTTCTTTGTTGCTGATGCTGAAGAAAAGGCAATCAAATATACAAATGTTCTCCGCAATGAACTTGGAAAAGAACTTGAACTTATTGATGAAAATGATTATAAATTCTGTTGGATTGTTGATTTTCCATTCTTTGAAAAAGATGAAGAGGGAAATATTGCATTTTCACACAACCCATTTTCACTTCCACAAAGTTCACTTGAAGAAATCAAAAAAGATCCATTTGGCACACTTGCTTATCAATATGACCTTGTTATTAATGGTTATGAAAGTTTGTCTGGTGCGGTTCGTAATCATAACCAAGATATGATGGTTGAACTTTTCAAACTTGCAGGATATGGAAAAGAAGTTGTTGAAAACAAGTTCCCAGCACTTTACAATGCATTTTCTTATGGAGCTCCACCTCATGCTGGTTCGGCTCCTGGTTTTGACAGACTTATGATGCTTTTGACTCATAATGAATTTATTCGTGATGTTTATGCATTCCCAATGAATAAAAATGCTCAAGACCCACTTTGCAATGCTCCAAACACTGTTGATGAAAAATTTCTTCGCGATGTTCATATTAAACTTATTGAAGAATAATGAAAAATAAAAACACTTCCTGAGAAATCGGGAAGTTTTTTTATTGTAAAGGTTTGTTTGATGGGGTATTTTGTGATACAATAAACTTGTAGGAGTCTGTATGGAATATATAATTTCACAAGTATTTGTTTGTTTAACCTATTTATTTTCTGGTTTAACCTATTTTACAACAAAAAGAAACAAAATTTTAATGTTTAATTTTATTGCATTATTTTGCAATGGTATGCACTATTCTTTGCTTGGTGCATGGGCAGGGCTTGGTGTTGTTTTGATTGCAGTATTTAGAAACACTTTATTTTTAATACAACAAAGAATTAAAATTTTAGATGATTATATTATTGATGACTGGATTATTTTGATTACATTATTGGTTGTATCAGTAGTCACTGGATATTTTACTTATGACTCAGTGTTTAGTTTATTCACAATTGCTGCATCAATTATATTTACCATTTCTATATGGCAAAAAAATATAAAAGTCTTTAAAATAATGGGTTTGGTTTCAAGTGCTTTGAGTTTGGTTTACTTTATTTATATAAAATCAATCTTTGCTATTCTTTTAGAACTTGCATTGTTTGTTACAATGTTAGTTGGTGCAATTGTTTACTTAAAAAAAGAATCGGCTAAAAAACTAGAAACAAAAGAAACAGTTGAGGTGTAATATGGAAAAAGTATGTCTTGGAAAGGTTGTAAAACTTCATGGATATTTAGGACAAATGAAAGTGGCGACCGAATATGATAAAGATTTTGATGTGAATAAAATCACAGAAATTGCCAATGAAAAGGGTGAAGTTTTTAAAGTGTCAAGAATTTTCAAAAATACTGATGGTGTTGTTGTTAAGCTTGAAGGTGTTGAACTTGAAGCAGCAAAAACTTATATTGGAAGATTTCTTTATATAGATAGAGAAGTTTTGGGTGATAAAATTTTATTTGAAGATCTAAAAAATTCAATAGTGGTTTTTGAAGATGGAACTGAACTTGGTGAAATAACAGATGTTCAAGACTATGGCACAGCAGAAGTTATAACTTGTATGATGAAAAATGGCAGAGAACTTATGTTTCCAAATGTTAAAGATCTGATGAAAAGTTTTGATTATAAACAAAAGAAAATGGTTGTAAATATAAATCGTTTAAAAGAGGTTTCAGATTATGAGGATTGATATTTTAACATTGTTTCCAAATTCATTTGAGCCACTTAAAGAAAGCATTATTTCAAGAGCAACAAAAGCTGAAAAAATTGAAATTAATATCATAAACATTAGAGATTATTCAAAAGATAAACATAAAAAATGTGATGATTATACATTTGGTGGTGGACCTGGAATGCTTATGATGGCTCAGCCAATTTATGATGCAATCACCAGCATTGAAGGGTATAAAGATGCTGTTAAAATTTATCTTAGTCCTAAGGGAAAATTGTTTAACCAAACAGAATCAAAAAAATTATCAAAACATAACCATTTAATTTTATTGTGTGGCCATTATGAAGGTGTTGATCAAAGAGTAATTGATCTTTTAATCGATGAAGAAATTTCAATTGGCGATTATGTTTTAACTGGTGGTGAACTTCCTGCAATGGTTGTTGTTGATTCTGTTTCAAGACACATTGAAGGTGTTTTGGGTGACGATGAATCAGCTGAGATTGAAACATTTAAAGATAACTTGCTTGAATATCCACAATACACAAAACCAAGAGAATTTATGGGACTTTCAGTTCCAGAAGTTTTGCTTTCTGGAGATCATAAAAAAATTGCAGAGTGGAGAAGAAGTGAGTCGCAAAAACTCACAAAAGAGAGAAGACCAGATCTTGTAAATTTCGAAGATAAAAAATAATTGTTTTAAAAATATAACTAATATAAATTATATAATTATAAAATCATAACAATACATTATAAGGTTATAATTATATAACATAGTATGCAATTAAATTATATCATTAGTTAATTTAATAAGATAATGATTATACATTGTGAAATATGTTTTCGCTGATAATAATTTGGTTAAAATCGAAAAAAAAGTGTTAAATTTATCAAAAAATTAAAGTGAAATTGCGAAAATTGTTAAAGGATAATAAAATGAACATTAACAATGATTTAAAAATTTATATTGAAACAGAAATTTTACCAGAGTATAAACTTAATGACAAAGGTCACGATTTGCTTCATGTTAACAATGTTTTAGATAGAGCATTTGAAATTGCTGAGAAATATGAAGTTGATGATGATATGCTTTATACGGTTGTTTGTTTTCATGATGTAGCTTGTCATATTGATAGGGAAACTCATGAGGTCTTATCAGCTGAAAGGCTTTATAATGATAAAGAATTAAGAGAGTTTTTTAGTGATGAACAAATTGAAATTATGAGAGATGCTGTTACAGATCATAGATCATCACTTGAATATATTCCAAGAAATATTTATGGTAAAATTTTATCATCTGCAGATAGAAAGGTTGATATTGATAACTATATGCATTCGTCAATGGGTTTTCAAAAAAACAAAGATCCAAATTCAACTGATGAAGAATTGATTGAATATTCATATCAGTTTGCAATTAAAAAATTTGGAAAAAATGGTTATGCAGTCAAAAAGTTTTATGTTGAAGATGATAAATATGAGAAGTTTTTGAAAGAACTACAAGCTTTAATTGATGACAAACCTGCATACATAAAAAGAGCCAAAATCGTTCTTGAAAAATTAAAAAAAGAATTTTAAATTAGTTATAAAAATAAAACTATAAATTAATGCAAATTAATAAAAGAGGATATTATGGTTGATATTATAAATAAAGGCGATACAAGAAAAAATTTGAAATGGTTTCCTGGACATATGAAGTCTGCACTTGAAGATATTGAAGACAATAAAATCAAACTTGCAGATGTTATTTTGTATGTCTTAGATGCAAGAGCACCATATTCTTGTATGAATCCAAATGTAAATAAAATTGTGCACAATAAGCCAATTATTTATGTTTTTAATAAAATGGATTTGGCAGATGATAAAAGAGTTTCTGAAATTCAAAAAGAATTTATTGAATCTGGAAAAACCTGCATTTTGGTTTCAAGCAACAATTCAACTTTTAAAAATGCTGTTAAACAAGCGGTTAAAACAGTTTTAAAAGATAAAATTGAAAGACACAAAGAAAAACAAATGACTGCAACATACAAAGTGCTTGTTCTTGGTGTTCCAAATACAGGAAAAAGCACACTTATCAATATGCTTGCAGGGGTAAAAAAGGCTCATACTGGAAACATTGCAGGAGTGACTAGAGTTAATCAATGGATAAAAATTGATGATATGTTTATGCTTTTAGACACACCGGGTGTTTTGTGGCCAAAATTTGATGATGGACTTTCTAGAAACTTGGCTTATGTTGGTTCGCTTTCTGATAAAGAGTTTGATATGGTTGATTTAGGATTTGAACTTATGCAAATTTTGTATGAAAGATATCCAGAACTTATCAAAGAAAAATATCCTGTTGATTATACTCATGAAGAGTTTATTGAAGTTTATGACAGAATTTGCTTGAAAAGAGGTTTCATTATGAGAGGTAATGAAATTGATTATGAAAGAGCTGGAAAAACTTTTATAACAGAGTTTAGAAACGGTAAATTTGGAAAAATTACTTTGGAATAAAAATATGGCAAGAGTAAAAAAAGAAAAAGAGTTTATTGATAAATTATTATATGAAAAGCAAGAACAAGAAAAAGGCAATTTTTTAATTGCTGGTATGGATGAGGTTGGAAGAGGTCCACTTGCAGGTCCGGTTTGTGTTGCTTGTGTTATTATGCCGCTTGATTCTGGCGATATAATTGAAGGTATTGATGACAGTAAAAAAGTTTCTGAAAAAAAGAGAAATGAGCTTTTTGAAAAAATAAAAGAAACTGCAATTGCATATTCAATTGAAATGGTTGATGAGCAAAAAATTGATGAAATCAATATTTTAGAAGCAACAAAACTTTGTATGAAAAATGCCATTGAATCGCTTCCTGTTAGACCTGATGTTGTTTTGGTTGATGCAATTAACAAACTTGATACAGATGTAAATTTGAGGGGCATAATTAAGGGTGATTCGCTTAGTTATAGCATTGGTGCCGCTAGTATTTTGGCAAAAGTTACAAGAGATAATTATATGACAGAAATTGCAAAACAATATCCAGAATATGGGTTTGAAAAGCATAAAGGTTATGGCACAAAGGCTCATATTGAAGCATTGAAAGAAATTGGACATTGTGAATATCATAGATTATCATTTTTAAAATTTTTAGAAGAGAAATAAAATATGTTTAATGAAGAAACTTGGAAAATGGGTGAAGACTTAGCTCAAGAATATATGAAAAAACATGGGTATAAAATTGTTTATACTAATTTTGCTGTGAAAGGATTTGAACTTGATATTGTTGCAACACTTTCAGCAAAAAAACAGCTTAAAAAATTTAAAGCTGAAACAAAAGAAAAACTTAAAAAAGCCAAAACTAATAAAGAAAAAATGTTATTAAAAAATAACTACAAAAATTTAAAAGGAAAGTTCAAAGACTTGCTTATAATAACCGAAGTTAAGTCAAGAGCAGATGACAGATTTGGAAGAGGCTGTGAATGTATTGATTTGAAAAAGAGAAGTCATTTAACAAGAGGTGCAAAATTTTTGACAGAAAAACCTGAATTTAAAGGTATGCAAGTTAGATTTGATGTTGCATCTGTTGATTATGGAAAAATCACATATATTGAAAACTCTTTTTGCGGTTAATTTGGTTTTATAAATAAAATTGTAAAAAACACTTGATTTTGTAATTTTTGTATGGTATAATTTCGTCGTGAATTATGAGTGGTCCTCTGCACCATAGAGCTAGCACGAACACTCTTACATACTAAATAAGGAGGCAAACCTATGAATATTATTGATTCTATCGAAAAAGAAGGTATGCGCACTGATATCCCTGTATTTGCAGTAGGTGATACTGTTAAAGTTTTCGTTAAAGTTGTTGAAGGCAACAGAGAAAGATTACAGGCATTTGAAGGTGTGGTTATAGCTCGTAAAAATGGTGGCATTAGAGAAACTTTCACTGTTAGAAGAATTTCTTTTGGTATTGGTGTTGAAAGAACTTTCCCAGTTCATTCTCCAAAAATTGACCATATCGAAGTTGTTCGTCATGGTGTTGTTAGAAGAGCTAAACTTTACTATCTTAAAGGCAAAACAGCTAAAAATTCTAGAATTAAAGAAAAGAAGTAATTTAAATAAATTAAGAAGTGCAATTTGCACTTCTTTTTTTTATTAGTTTTTAAATTCTCTATTGAAAAGTGATTATTTTTGTAATATAATTTTTTCGAAAGGGGAATATATGAATAGTTTTATAAGGTTTCCATTTATAAGGTTCAGAAAAGCAGAAGCTCATGACTGGGCGAAGGAAATATATATTGATTCAGAAAAGAGAAAACAACAAGAGGCTATTGATGCATATTTAGAATGTGCAAGGCTGATTGCTGCTGGTGAACAAGAAAAGGGTATGGATATTCAAAAAGAATATTATTTTGAACCACATTATAATATTTTATTTGATTTAATAAGGGCATATACCGTTAAAAATCCAAATTATGATTTAATAACCAAATTAGTGAACGAATTGAAAATAGCAGACATAAAAGTTATTGTGGGTGAAAGATTGCTTTGTGTTGAAGCAGATGATTTAAGTTTTTTTGTTCAAAGATTTTCAGAAGTTGAGCCAAATATAAAAAGGATACTTCCAGAAATAGAAACTTATGATAGAAAAGGAAGATGTCACCCATATTCTGTTTTAACTGCAATGTATTATAGTGGAAGAAGTGATTTGAAAGCTGAAATGGTTACAGGAAGAATTTATCAACTTTCAAACAAGGCAGATTATCTTCATAGTTGGGTTGAAGTTGACAATGGATACCAAGTATTGGTTGTTGATGCTGCAAAAAATATAGTTATGCCAAAGGCAGCTTTTTATGAGATTCATCATGTTAAAGAAACTGAAAGAGTTTCTGCAGAAACTGTTGCAAAAGATTATAAAATGATTAAAAAACTAACTGATTATGATGAATATTTGGTTAAGGTTTATTATGAAAATGCTAAAAATGGCAGAAATTTATATAAAAAACTTATTAAAATAGGTGAAATTCAGCCGGAACCAAATTCAGATTAAACAAGTCTTTGTGATTATTTTCACAAAGATTTTTTATTTATAGCAAATTGAATTTGAAAAATATAATCATTGTGATATTATTAAATTGAGGTAGATTATGTTTGCAAAAGTATCAAGCTATGGGCTTTTAGGTTTAGAGGGTTTAAAAATTGATGTTGAAGTTGATACAAATTTGGGGCTTCCGTCTTATGATATTGTTGGACTTCCTGATGCTGCTGTTAAAGAGTCAAAAGAAAGGGTTAGGTCAGCAATAAAAAATTCTGGATTTAAATTTCCAACAAACAAAATAACTGTTAATTTGGCACCAGCAAATGTGAAGAAAACAGGTGCAAATTTTGACCTTCCGATTGCGGTTGCAATTTTGGCTTCATCAAATCAAATAACAGCACAAAAATATAAAGAATTTGTGATTATTGGTGAACTTGGTTTAAATGGAAAAATAAAACCAGTTAATGGAATTTTGCCACTTTTGATTTCTGCAAGAAATAATGGGTTTAAAAACTTTATTATTCCAAAAGAAAATGAAAACGAAGCAAGTTATATTGAAGGTATAACAGTTTATGCAATTGACAGTCTTGTTGATGTGGTTTCAATGCTTTCATCTATGATTAATTTTGAACCAGTTGAGCAAAAATTTTGGAAAGAAGAAAGTTTTGAAAATATAACTGAAAACTTTGCGAGAATAAAGGGTCAAAAAGTTGCAAAAAGGGTAATGGAAATTGCTGTTAGCGGAGGACATAATATTTTGATGGTTGGACCTCCTGGCTCTGGAAAGACAATGATTGCAAGAGCAGTTCCATCAATTATGCCATCTCTTACATTTGAAGAAGCTTTAGAAGTTACAAAAATTCACTCAATTGCAGGTGAGCTTGATAACAAGAAAGGTATTGTTACAACAAGGCCATTTAGAGCTCCTCACCACACAGCTTCAACCGTGTCGCTAGTTGGTGGTGGAAGAGATGCAAGACCTGGTGAAGTTAGCTTGGCTAGTAATGGTGTTTTGTTTTTAGATGAGCTTCCTGAATATCCAAGAACTGCACTTGAAACACTTAGGCAACCGCTTGAAGATGGAATGATAACAGTTTCAAGAGCAAGTGGTTCATTTGAATATCCAGCAAACTTTATGCTTATTGCAAGTATGAATCCATGTCCTTGTGGAAACTATGGAAGTAGGTCTGCGGTTTGCAATTGCTCACCATCACAAATACAAAATTATTTGAAAAAACTTTCTGGTCCGCTTCTTGATAGAATTGATTTAAAGGTTGATGTTGACAGAGTTGACTTTTTAGATTTATCATCAAAATCATTAGAAGAATCTAGTGAAGAAATTAGAAAGCGAGTAGAGGCTGCAAGGCAAATTCAAACAGAAAGATTTGCAGGTTCTGCTATTCACTCAAATTCAAAAATGAATTCAAAAATGATGAGTGAATTTTGCAAATTGTCACCGGAATCTGAAGCAATTGTTAAACTAGCTTTTGAAAAATATAAGATGTCTGCAAGGGGTTATTCAAGGCTTTTAAAAGTGGCAAGAACGATTGCTGATTTAGATGGTTCAAAAGATATAAATGAAGCACATATTGCAGAGGCTTTAGCATACCGAAATATTGATAAATTTGGATTATAATTTAAGGAAGATTTTTTATGTTTAATGATGAAGAACTTGCAATTCTTTGGTTTGATTATAATGATGTTGGATTTTTAAAAACTGAAAAAATATTAGAGAAATTTGATAAAATTGATGGTATTTTTGATAAAAATAAAGTAAAAAGTGCGATTTTTAAAGATGAGTCATTAAATCAAATAAAAGAAAAATTATTAAATTTAGACAAAGAAAAATTTTTTCAAACTGTTTTAGATGAGTTTTATAAATATAACATTTCTGCAGTTACTTTTGCATCAAAAAATTATCCAGAAAAATTAAAGAATATTGATGAGCCGCCACTTGTGTTATATGCAAGAGGAGACACTGCTCTTTTGGGTAAAAAATCTATTGCAATTGTTGGAACAAGAAAGCCTACAACTTATGGCAGAATTGTTACAGAAAAATTTACTAAAGAGTTATCTGAAGCAGGTCTTGTGACAGTGTCGGGATTAGCTTATGGCATTGACACAATTGTTGCAAATTCAACAATTGATGCTGGTGGAAAAACCATTGCTGTTTTAGCCGGTGGGCTTGACTCAATTTATCCATCATCAAATAAGGGTCTTGCTGAAAAAGTTGTTCAATGTGGTGGGCTTTTAATTTCTGAAAACAGACCAAAGGTTAAACCACTTAGCTTTTCATTTATAAAAAGAAACAGAATTGTTTCGGCTCTTGGGCTTGGATTATTAATTGTTGAAGCGGGAAAGAATAGTGGAAC
The DNA here is from genome assembly GCA_045648025.1 of Clostridia bacterium. Lineage (GTDB taxonomy): Bacteria > Bacillota > Clostridia > Christensenellales > UBA1242 > RGIG1681. The sequence continues at coordinate 39,672 of JAZRNH010000003.1, read as the reverse complement.
AATGTCAACTGCTAAACATGCAATTGAGCAAGGCAGAGAACTTTTTGTTGTTCCAGGAAATATTAATTCGCTTCAAAGTGAAGGCACAAACAATTTAATTGATGAAATGCCAGACACATTTACAATTTCACCTGAGAGAATATTATATAGATTAAAGATAAAGAAAAAGAAGCAAGAGTCTCAAACTGTTCAAGTTAATTTAACAGAAAATGAAATATTAAATCTTCTTTCAAATGGAGAACTTTCATTTGATGAAATTTGTGATAAGATAAAAATTAAACCAGCAGAACTTTCTGCTTGTTTAATAAAAATGGAAATGTTTGGACTTATAACAAAGGGGCAAGGAAATTTATATTACAAAATTTAACTATATAATTTGTTATAATACAAATTAATGTTTTTTGAAGCTATTTTTGATAAAAAATTGAAAAATTTCCGTTTGACAACAAGTTTTTGTTTGTGCTAATCTTGACAAGAAGTTTTTATGCAAAGGAGAAAATGTTATGGATAAATCTAAATGGTTTGAAACTGATAGATTGATACTTAGAAAATTTGAAGCAGATGATGCTGAGCAGATTTTTAATAATTATTCTAGCAAAGATACAGTTACAAAATATTTAAGTTGGAAAACTCATAAGTCTGTTGAAGATGCAAAATCATTTTTAAATGGATTCGTTCTTCCTGCATATGAAAATGAAGATACTTATAGATGGGCAATTGTTTTGAAAGAAACAAATGAAGTTGTTGGCTCAATTGATGTTGTTAGAATGGATAAGCCAAAAAAGAAAGTTGAACTTGGTTGGGTTCTTGATGACACACATTGGGGCAAAGGCATTATGCCTGAAGCTGGAAAAATTGTTTTAGATTATTTGGTTGAAGAAGGTTTTGAAAGAATTCAAGCTTTCCATAATATTGAAAATGGAAAGAGTGGAAGGGTTATGGAAAAAATTGGTATGCAATTTGAAGGTGTTCTCAGAAAGTTCACAACAAATAATGACGGTGAACTTATTGATGTCAAAATGTATGCTTATGTAACCGAATAAAAGTGTATATATAATATAGATAAAGAGAAAATTGATAATTAGTTAGTGTTTAGATAGTTTTAAGGAGATTTTATGAAACTCGTTCTTATTGAAGGTCCTGGTAAAAGAGATAGTGTTCAACATTATTTGGGTGACGAATATAAAGTTATGCCAACTTTTGGTCATTGCCGCGATTTGCCACAAAAAGGGCTTGGTGTTGATATAGCAAATAATTTTAAACCAGAATATGTGGTTGTTCCAGATCATAAAAAATATGTTGATAACATAAAGAAAGAAATGAAAAAAGCTGAAGCTGTTTATTTTGCATCTGACCCTGACCGTGAGGGAGAGGCAATTGCTTGGCATATGTGTCATCTTTTAGATATTGATCCAAAAATTGCAAATCGTATCACTTATAATGAAATTAGTGAAGAGGCGGTTAACATTGCAATCAACAATCCAAGACCAATTGACGACAAACTTGTTAATGCTCAACAAGCAAGAAGAGTTTTGGATAGACTTGTGGGTTATAAAATTTCTCCAATTCTTTGCAAAAAGATTCAAAATAACTTATCAGCCGGAAGAGTGCAATCTGTAACACTTAGGCTTGTTGTTGATAGAGAAAGAGAAATTGAAAACTTTAAACCAGAAGAATATTGGACACTTCAAGTTATCTTAAACAAAACTGATGGTTCAAAAGAAACATTTAAGGCAGCACTCAATCTTGGTAAAGACAAAACTGTTAAGTCTAAAGAAGAAATGGACAAAATTTGCTCAGAGATTATGGGACAAGATTTTGTTGCAACTGCCGTTAAAAAATCTGTTACAAAATCTTCACCAAGTGCACCGTTTACAACTTCAACAATGCAACAAGATGCTCTTAACAAACTTGGTATGAGTTTGAAAACAACCAGCAAGGTTGCTCAAACACTTTATGAAGGTGTTGAAATTGCCGGTCAAAACAAAAAACAACCATTGGTTACCTATATTAGAACTGACTCAACTAGAGTTGCTCCTGAAGCTCAAGCAAAAGCTAAGGCATTTATTAAAGAAGTTTATGGTGAAAAATATGTTGTTGAAAAACCAAGAAACTTCAAAAATAAAAAAGATGCTCAAGATGCTCACGAAGCGATTCGTCCAATTTCACTTAAATATAAACCAGCTGACTTGAAAGACAGAATTTCAAAAGATGAGTATAGACTTTATAAACTCATTTATGATAGATTTTTGGCAAGTCAAATGGCTGATGCTACTTATAATTCACTTTCAGTTGACCTTGAATGTAATGGTTATAAATTCAAAACTACTGGAAGAAGTTTAATATTTGAAGGTTACACTGCAATTTATAACAACCAAACACAAGACGATGAAAATGATGAAACCTCATCAAAACTTCCAAATATTGAAAAAGGTGACAAGTTTGTAGCAAAAGAAACAAAGCCAGAACAAAAATGGACAAAGCCACCAGCAAGATACACAGAAGCAAGTCTTGTTAAGGCAATGGAAGAAAAAGGTATTGGAAGACCATCAACATATACACAATCTGTTTCAACACTCTTTACAAGAAAATATGTTGACAGAGATGGTAAATCAATTGTTCCAACTGAACTTGGAAAAGTTGTTGTTGATATGCTTATCAAATTTTTCCCAGATATTATGAATATTAAATTCACTGCTGAAATGGAAGAAACTCTTGACGATATTGAATATGAAGGAAAAGAGTGGACAGCGGTTATTTCTGAATTTTATAATGGCGGATTTGAAACTGCCGTAAAACAAGCTATGGTTGATGGAACAAAGGCAAAAATTCCAGATGAAGAGTCGGATGTTGTTTGTGATAAGTGCGGAGCAATGATGGTTATTAGAAATGGCAAATTTGGAAAGTTTTTGGCTTGTCCAAATTATCCAACTTGCAAAAACACAAAGCCTATTGAAGAACCAAAAAAGGTTGTTGCAATTTGTCCAACTTGTGGAAAGAATGTAATTGCAAGAAAATCGAAAAAAGGAAAAGTATTTTATGGTTGTGAAGCATGGCCAGATTGCAGCTATGTTTCTTGGGATATTCCAGCAAATGAAAAATGTCCAAATTGCGAAGAAGATATGATTGTGAAGTTATATAAAAACTTAAAGGTTGTATCTTGCAAAAAATGCAATTATAATAGAAGAGAAAAAATAGAAAACAAAACAAATTCAGAGTCTTCTTTAAGTGAGGCAAATGAAGAATTTGAAAGTAATTTGCAACCACCAGAAGACGGTATTGATATTTTAAACAAATTAGATGAACAAAATGAAGAATAGAGTTAATGTTATAGGATTAGGACTTGCAGGTGTTGAGGCAACTTATCAACTTGCAAAGAGAGGAATTTTGGTTGATGCTTACGAAATGAAGCCAACCAAATTTTCTCCTGCACACGAAAGTGAAAACTTTGCAGAAATTGTTTGTTCAAATTCTTTCAAAAGTGCCGACCTTGGAACCGCTTCTGGTTGTCTTAAAGGTGAAATGAAAGAACTTGATTCAATTATTTTGAAAATTGCTGAAGAAGTTAAAGTTCCGGCAGGTTCTGCTCTTGCTGTTGACAGAGATAAGTTTAGTGATAAGGTAACTAAGTTTATTAGTGAAATGAAAGGTGTTACAATTCATAGAGAAGAAGTAACAAAACTCGATTTGACTGTTCCAACCATTGTGGCAACTGGTCCGCTCACAAGTGATGCACTTTCAAGTGAAATTGCTTCGCTTATAGGAAGTGATAATTTGCACTTTTATGATGCATCAGCACCGATTATTGATGCTGACACATTAGACACATCAAAAACATTTACTGCGGGTCGATATGGAAAAGGTGATAGTGATTACATTAATTGCTATATGAACAAAGAAGAGTATTATGCTTTTATCAAAGAATTAGTTTCGGCTGAAAGAGTTGAACTTCATTCTTTTGAAAAGAAAGAAATCTTTGAGGGTTGTATGCCTGTTGAAGTTATGGCTTCAAGGGGAGAAGATACATTAAGATATGGTCCACTTCGTCCAGTTGGTCTTAGACTTGATGACGGCACAAGACCTTTTGCTGTGGTGCAACTTAGAAAAGAAAGTAACAGCAACAATTTATATAACATTGTTGGTTTTCAAACAAATTTAAAGTTTGGAGAGCAAAAGAGAGTATTTTCAATGATTCCAGCTTTAAAAGATGCTGAATTTGTTAAGTATGGTGTAATGCATAGAAACAGCTATATTTGTGCACCAAAGCACTTAAACTTTGACTATTCAGTAAAAGGAATAGACAATTTATATATGGCGGGTCAACTTTCTGGTGTTGAAGGATATATGGAAAGCACTGCAAGTGGACTTATTGCAGGAATGTTTCTTGCTAGAAAAATTCTTGGTGAAACTATTGATATTCTTCCAAAAACAACTATAATGGGTGCTATAACCAGTTATATCACTTTGGCTGAAGCTGAAAATTTTCAGCCAATGAATGCTAATTTTGGAATACTTCCTGAACTTCCAGAAAAAATTAAAGATAAGGCTCTCAAAAAACAAGCTTATTCAGCAAGAGCCATTAGTGATATGAAGGCTTATAAGGAGAAACTGTAATATGATTCAATTTAGAGGAACTACTATCATTGGTGTTAAAAAGGGTGATAAAATTGTTCTTGCGGGTGACGGCCAAGTTACTGCAGGTGAACATACCATTTTTAAGGGCAATGCTAGAAAAGTAAGAAGAATTTTTAATGATAAAGTGGTTATTGGTTTTGCTGGTTCAACCGCAGATGCTTTTAACCTTTGTGAACATTTTGAAAAGATGCTTGAAAAATATTCAGGCAACTTAGAAAGAGCAGCAGTTGAACTTGCTCTTCTTTGGAGAAGTGACAAAGCTGTTCGTCAACTTGATGCAATGATGATTGCTGCTGACAAAAATCAACTTTTAATCATTTCTGGAAACGGTGATGTTTTTGAACCAGAAGGTGGTGTTTGTGCCATTGGTTCTGGTGGAAACTATGCACTTTCTGCTGGAAAGGCTCTTTATGAAAACACAGACCTTTCAGCAAGAGAAATTGCAGAAAAAGCAATGAAGATTGCTGGTGAAATTTGTGTTTACACAAACAACCACATCACTGTTGAGGAGGTGTAATATGAAATTAGAATTATCACCAAAGCAAATTGTTAATGAACTTGACAAATATATCATTGGTCAAGATGATGCAAAAAAAGCAGTTGCAATTGCACTTAGAAACAGATATAGAAGAAGTAAACTTCCTGCAGAAATCAGAGAAGAAATTACTCCAAAAAATATTATTATGCAAGGTCCAACAGGTGTTGGTAAAACTGAAATTGCAAGAAGACTTGCAAAACTTGTGAAAGCTCCATTTGTTAAAGTTGAAGCAACAAAGTTTACCGAAGTTGGTTATGTTGGAAGAGATGTTGAGTCTATTATTAGAGATCTTGCAGAAGCTTCAATCAGACTTGTTAAAAAAGAAAGATTTGATGAAGTTCGTGAAAAGGCTGAAAAAGCAACTTATGATAGACTTGTTTTGGCTTTATTTCAAAGCTATAAAACAAAACACCCAGATATGGCTGATGACACAATAAAAGATCATATTGTTGAAGATATCAAATCTCACAAAATTGATAACGAAATTATTGAAGTTGAAGTTTTAGAAGAAAACAGCCCAATGCAAATGCTTGGTGGCGGAATGGGTATGGAACTCAACATTGGTGAGATGCTTGGCGGAATTCTTCCTAAGAAAAAGAAGAAAAAAAGACTTGCTGTTGTTGATGCAATGCACATTTTCTTAAATGAAGAAAGTGAAAAACTTATTGATATGGACAATGTTTCTGCTGAAGCGATTAGAAGAGCAGAACAAGACGGCATTGTGTTCATTGATGAAATTGACAAAATTACTGGCAAAAATGGTTCTGGTTCTCACGGTCCAGATGTTTCAAGAGAAGGTGTTCAAAGAGATTTGCTTCCAATTGTTGAAGGTTCAACCGTTTCAACAAAATATGGTCCAATTAGAACTGACTTTATTTTGTTTATTGCTGCGGGTGCTTTCCACTTGTCAAAAATTGAAGATTTGATTCCTGAGCTTCAAGGTAGATTTCCAACAACTGTTGCACTTTCAAATATCACTTATGAAGATTTTGTTAAAATTTTATCTGATACAGAAAATTCACTTATTTTGCAATATACAAGTCTTTTAGAAATTGATAATATTAAGCTTGATTTTGCAAAAGATGGTATTGAAGAAATTGCTAGAATTGCGGTTCTTGCAAATGAAACAAATGAAAATATTGGTGCAAGAAGACTTCATTCAATTATGGAAAGTTTGCTTGAAGATGTTTCATTTAATGCAACAGGTGATCATCCAGTTATTACTATTAAAATTGACAAAAAATATGTTGATGAACATTTGTCTAACATTTGCAAAAAGTTTGACTTGAGCAAATATATCTTATAAAATAAAACTATTATTTTTAAGGAGGAACTATTATGCTTAATGCTGGAATTATGACTGATGAAGAATTTGAAGAAATTATTGCAACAAAACCAGTTTGTGTTGTTGACTTTTCTGCTTCTTGGTGTGGACCATGCAGAATGATGGCTCCAATTTTAGAAGATGTTTCTGACAAATATAAAGGCAAGTATTTCTTTTATCAAATTGATGTTGACAGTGCAGAAGATTTAGCACAAAAATATAAAATTGAAGCTGTTCCAACAATTGTTGTTTTTGCAAACGGTAAAGAAGTTGACAGAACTTCAGGTTATCAAGAATTTGATGAAATTGAAAGATTTATTAACACTGCTGCAACAAAAAAGGCTGATTAATTTAATCAGTCTTTTTTATTTGAAAATTTTAAAAAATCGCAGCAAAAACACAAAATTTGGTATTTTTGTGGGTTAAAAAGGTTAATATTTTTTAAATTTTGCGAAAAATTTTCAAAACTGTATTGATTTTTAGTTATAATAATAGTATTATTATATTATCAAACTAGGGAGAAAAATATGGAAAGAAAAGTTTATTATTTAGACCATGCGGCAACAACTCCACTTTCTGCTGAAGTATATAAAAAGATGCTTGAATGTTATGCAACTTGTCAAGGAAACAGCTCAAGTATTTATGCTGGTGGCAGACAAGCTGCTGCTGAACTTGAAGCAGCAAGAGCAAAAGTTGCAACTGCAATTGGTGCTGACCCATCTGAAATTTATTTTACATCTGGTGGAACAGAAGCAAACAACTGGGCAATAAAAGGTATTGCAAAAGCAAACAGAGCAAAGGGTAATCACATCATCACTTCACAAATTGAACATCCATCTGTTTTGGAATCTTGCAGAGAACTTGAAAGAGAAGGTTTCAAAGTTACTTATGTGCCAGTTGATGAATATGGTGTTGTTGATTATGCATCAATTATTAAAGCAATTGGTCCAAACACAATCTTAATTTCAATTATGACTGCAAACCACGAAGTTGGTTCTCTTGAGCCAATTAGAGCTATTGCAGAACTTTCAAAACAAAACGAAGTTTGTTTCCACACTGATGCTGCTCAAGCAATTGGTGCTGTTAATATCAATGTAAAAGAACTTGGAGTTGATGCTCTTACAATTTCAGCTCACAAGATTAATGGACCAAAAGGTGTTGGGGCACTTTATATTAAAAACGGAACAAAAATTAACAAATTTATGTCTGGTGGCAGACAAGAATTTGATCTTAGAGCAGGAACCGCAAATGTTCCAGCTTGTGCAGGTTTTGGTGTTGCTATTGAAATGGCTACAACAAACCTTGAAGATAAAGTTAGAGAAGTTAGAGTTCTTAGAAAATATTTCCAAAAGAAAATTTCTGAAGCAATTCATAACATTTCACTCAACGGTCACCCAACTCAAAGACTTGCAAACAACTGTTCAATTACATTTGAGGGTGCCGAAGCTGAAGCCGTTGTTATGCTTTTAGACAAAGAAGGAATTTGTGCTTCAATGGGTTCAACTGCAGAATTTGGGACAAATGCACCATCTCATGTTCTTGCAGCTATGGGAAAAGATTCTGAATCTATTAGATCAACTGTTAGATTTACACTTGGTTCAGAACTTTCAAGAGAAGAAATCGATGAAATTGTTGAAACAATCAGAAAAACTGTTAAAAAGATTAGAAGTGTTTCAGCTATAAGAATTTATAAAAATAAGGTGGAATTATAATATGTATTCAAATGTAATTATGGAAGAATTTTACAATCCACAAAATTATGGTGTTATCAAAGGTGCAAGTGGAGTTGGAAAAGTAACTTCTGATGTAGGTAACGAAATTATTAAAATCTTTATTAAAGTTGAAAATGAAAAAATTGTTGATGCACAGTTTCAAACTTTTGGTGGTGTTGTTGCTATTGCACTTTCAAGCATCGCAACAAAACTTATGATTGGAAAATCATTAAAAGAAGTTCACAAAATCACAGGAAACAATCTTCTTGAAATTGTTAAAGAAGTTCCTGAAAACAAAATGTATCTTGTTCAAGCTGTTGTTAGCACAATTTATGCAGCTGTTGACAGCTATTTCAACAAGTCAGCAAAAAATGACGATTAATTTATAAAAACAATAATATATAAAATGACAAAATTTTATTTAAATAAAAAAAGACTAACAGACCGTTAGTCTTTTTTGTTTGACTTTAAAATGATTTGTGGTTAGTATTATTTATAGGTAAAGACTATGAGTAAAATTATTGATTGGTATAAAAATTTTAATGAAAAACATACAAAATTTTGTGAATTTGCAAGATTTGTGATTGTTGGTGGAATAACAACTCTTATTGATATGCTTGTGATGGGTGTGATTTTATATTTGTTTGAGCCAAGTTTATATCCAAAATTTTATAATGTGTGGATAGGAAAGGTTGGTGATCCAAAAACAATTGCAGCAGTTATCGGCACAGGCACGGGTTTTGTGGTTTCGGTTATTTTTAGTTATTTGCTTTCAATTAAGTTTGTTTATAACGATGAAGGTAATTCAAAAACAACAAAAGGTGTTATTTTGTTTTTTGTGTTAGCAGCTGGTGGCTTGTTTTTAAATATGTTTGGAATGTGGCTTGGTTTTGATGTGATTGGAATCAATGAGTGGATTGTTAAAATTATAATGACATTAATTGTTTTGTTTTATAATTTTGCAACAAGAAAAATTTTAATTTTCAAAAATCAAAAGGTTACAAATGATGCTGCGAAGTAAAATTTGATAGAAAATAAAAAACACGGTTTATTTTTTAACCGTGTTTTTCTTTTGTTCTTTTTTAAGTTTTAAATAGCAATCATAGCAGATGGCTTTATATCTTTCGTCACCACCAATTTCAATTACAGAACCCCTTGTGACAAGTCTTCCATTTGAAAATCTTGCATTAATAGTTGCTTTTCTGCCACAAGCACAAATTGCTTTTAGTTCAGTCATAGAGTCGGCAATTTCAACAAGTCGTTTGCTTCCTTCAAATAATTTGGTTCTAAAATCAGTTTTCAAACCATAACAAAGAACGGGAACATAAGCGGTGAGTTCTTTAAGTTGGTTAATTTGATTTTCTGTGCAAAATTGGCACTCGTCAACAATTATAACCCCAATATTATCAGCTTTTTTTGATTTAAAAACCTTGATAAAGTTTGTTTTTTGTGAAAATGTGTAAGCTTCGGCTTCAAGACCGATTCGGCTTTTTACAACAATTCGACCGTCTTTTTGATCTCGTGTGTCAAGGCTTGATTTCATCAAAAGAACATTATAGCCTTGTTGTTCATAATTAAACTTTGTCATAAGTGCTTGTGCAGATTTTGAACAGCCCATAACACCAAATTTGAAATATAATTTATAAGACATAAGTTTCCGCCTTTTTGTTTTATTTCTTCTATCTTAATACAAAAAAACAAAACATTCAATTGCAATTATAAATTTAGTCAACTTTTATATAAAATGTATAAAGTTGTCGAATAATCACAAAATAATGTTAGGAGGTAAGACAATGGAAAATTTTTGTAATGGTATGCTTTGGGGTATTGCAGCAGGTTTTGTTGCAGGTAGTATTTTAGCTGCAAAAAATAAAAAATTTGCCGAAACTGTAAAAAAAGGAGTTAATATGGCAGAAGAAAAGTTTGAAGCAGCAAAAGATTTTGTTGAAGAAAAAATCGAAGAATCAAAAGAAAAAGAGAGTGGTTGTTGCTCACCATGTGATTGTGAACCGGCAAAATTTGATACAAATAAAGATTTAAATAAAAAATATAAAAACTAGTAAAAAAAATTAGACAACTTTTTTTAATTATGCTATTATCTTATTGTAGATAGTTAAAAGGAGTGCTCCAAGTGAAAATTATTGCACTAGATATTGGAACGGTTAGAATTGGTGTTGCAACTTCTGACATTATGGAGATTATTGCATCTGCATATGAGTCATATAGAAGAAAAAACATTGATGAAGACCTAAAACATATCGCACAGCTTGTAACTGATCTCAATGCTGGGCTTGTCGTTATTGGTTTGCCACTAAAAATGGACGGAACTGAGGGACAAAGTGTGGAAATGGCTAAAGACTTTGGCGAACAACTTGCAAAGGTTATAGCGGTTCCTATTTGTTACCAAGATGAACGACTCTCAACTGTCACTGCTCAAAAAATTCTTATCGAGTCGGGTATGCGCCGCGAGAAAAGAAAAGATAAAGTTGATAGTCTAGCAGCAACAATTATATTGCAGACATACCTTGATAAAAAATCTAATATGAAAGGTTGATGATGCAACAAAAATAATAGTTAGGAGAGAGTAAAATTATGGCAGATGAAGAAAAATTACAAGACGAAAACCTTCCAGAATCAATGGAGCATATGGAAAATGACGATGATGATATCGTTACATTGCTTTCAGCTGAAGGTGAAGAAATTGATTTCGTAGAAATCGCAGGTATCGCTTACAAAGGTGCATTCTATGCAATTTTGCAACCAGTTGAACTTTTGGACGGTATGGATGATGACGAAGCATTAGTATTCAAAGTAACAAGAGGCAAAGATGGCGAAGACAAGTTTGAAATCGAACTTGATGACAGCACAATCGATGCAGTGTTTGCTGAATATAACAAACTTCTTGATGAAGCTATTGCAGCAGACGGTTCAGCAGAATAATAATAGCAAACAAAAAGCCAACAATCGTTGGCTTTTTTTATTGAAAAAATATTGACTAGTTTTGTCATAAAACATATAATCAAAATATAATTGCTTGGAGGTTTTTTATGAAAAAGTTGTTCTCATCGCTTTTAGTTGTTGTTATGATTATGGTGTCGTCGGTGGCACTTGTTTCATGTGGAAAAAAGAAAAAAGATACACCTCCAGCAGAAACACCAGCACCAGTCGTTTTGACGGCTTATGACAAGCTTTATTCTGTTTATAACAGTCTTTCAGTTGCAGAAACAGAATATAAAATGACTGCTGCAATTAAAACAAAAGAAAATTCAGAAGAAAATACTCAAACCAACACAAATTATTTTTTAGCAAAAACAGAATCTGGAATTCTTTTAAAAAAATTGAAAACTGAAAAACAAATTAATATTGAAAATTATTCAAGCAAACAAATCAATTATTTAGAATTTGTTAAGTTTGAAGATAAATCTGCAGTAAAAGTTTTTTATAATGAAAATTCGTTTAATAAATATGATGTTGTTGTGAAGTCATCTATTAATGATATAACAAAAGAAGCATACACAGCAGAAGGTTTGGTTTATGATGTTTTAAGTATATACAATGGATATGATTTAGAATATACAAACAAGAGCCTTTCAGAATCAACAAATGCAGATGCAATTACAACATATAGTTTTGCTTATAAGTTTGATAATGCTGATGTTTCAAAAACAGTGACTGCAAATATTAATATTTCTAATGGAAAAGTTGTTAGTTATGTTGAAGAACAAAAATATTCAGAAATAAAAACAGTAATAACATCTGTTGAGTTTGACTATGAATCAGAATTTTTGGGAATAGATACAAATGGTTATAATCTTGAAAATTATGATGTCGAAGACTTTGTTTCCTTGGCAGATTTGTGTGAAACAAATGCAAAAATTTCATCAAATTACAAAAAATCAAACTATTCTGGTGGAATTGTTGAAATTGAAAAACAAACATTAACAAATCTTTTGTCAGTTGGAAAAGTTGAAAAACTTTTGGTTACAGAAAACAATGTTGCAAAAAAATATGTTGAAACACAAAAGGTTTCTACTAATAATACAGTTGTAATTAAAGACTATGATGTTTATGGAAACACATACAGTCAAGATATTGTTTCAGAAGTTGATTATAGTGACTACAAATTAAATGAGCATTTTAATTCAGCAATATTTAAAGCAAATGAACTTAAATTAATGGCAGTTGTAGTTCAAGGTTTTTCTTTTGATTTTGCAATGGATTCAGAATCAAATTTTGTGATAAATATAAAAATGAATTATAAAGAATATGTAACAGATAGTGAAGTTTCTGTTGCTGAAATTTCTATCACAATCAAAGATTCAAAAATTATTTCTGCATCAAGCAAAGATGCAAATTATTCAAAGAATTTTCAAGAAAATTATGATGTTTCTTATGAATATGAAACCGCGGTTGTTAACTTTGATACAACAAATTATGTTTTGGAGTAAATGTAATAAAATTTATTGACATTGGCAGTTTGTTTAATTTAGAATCAAATAGACAAAAGGAGATTTTTTATGAAAAAATTGAGAAATATTTTAGTAATGTTTTTAATAGCAATATTTTCATGCTCAGCACTTGTAGCTTGTGGTAAAGATGATGACGATGATCAAACTCCAGCAACTGCAACATGGCAAGATATAACAAAAGAACAAGTTAATTTAAAGTTGGCTAATAAAACAAAAAGTTTAATGAGTTTTAAAATTACAGAAGTAAATAAACAAGATGACAATGTGTTATCGCAATACACTTTGCAAAGTGTTCAAATTGGAGAAGATATTGTTTCTATTTTTGAATATACTGATAGTGAAAATAGTATATACTTTGATCTTTATGCTTCAACTGACAAAGTTTATGTTAACAAAAAAGATGCTGATGGAAATTCTGTAAAAAAGATGTATTCATCATTAAGTATAATTCTTTATGATTATGTAAACACTGGTTTTAATGGAAAGTATGTTGAAGGTGATTTTGAAGAAGATATATTAAATCAATTGACCGAAGAAGAAAAGGCTCAATATAACAAATATAAAGCAGAATATGATTCTATTTCTGAAGAAATGGCAGATTATTTGAATATATTTATTCCACTCTTTATGAAGAAAAATGTAAAATTGTCTATAGATTTGATTGAAACCACAAATATTCAAATTAAAGAAAGTGGTACTAATTTAGATTTAAAATATGTTGAAGATGATTATACTCATATATTTTCATATGTTGGGAATGGTTTTTCAACATTAACATCAACATCATCATCGCAAAAAATCGTTAATAACTCAGTTGTTAATAAAAATACTGAATTTAAACTTGAATCAAAATCTCTTGTTATTTCGTTACCAGATGATTTGGATCAATATGAGTATTCTCAAAAAAATTAATATTAATTTGAAAAGATAAACGATAAAGGTTTATCTTTTTGTTATTTTTTCAAAATTTTTAATAAAAGTTATTGCCAAAATTAAATTTATGTGATAAAATTTCGCTATCACACATTTGTGGTGATGTTTTTGGTGTTGCACAAAATTAAAATTTTTGAGTGATTTTGTGTTCCAAATGCAGATGACCCACAAAGAGGGATAAACAAAAGGAGAAATAAAAATTATGGCAGTTGTATCAATGAAACAACTTCTCGAGGCAGGTGTTCACTTTGGTCACCCAACAAGAAAATGGTGTCCAAAAATGAAGAAATACATTTTTACTGCAAGAAATGATATTTATATTCTTAACCTCGAAAAAACAGTTACTTTAATTGACGAAGCATATGCATTTGTTAAGTCAGTTGTTGAAGCTGGTGGAAACATCCTCTTCGTAGGAACAAAAAAACAAGCTAAAGATGCAGTTATTGAAGAAGCTCAAAGAGCTGGTATGTTCTATATGGGCAACCGTTGGCTTGGCGGTACTCTTACTAATTTCAAAACAATTAGAAGCAGAGTAGATAGACTTTCAAAATTAAATCAAATGGAAACAACAGGTGAGTTTGACCTTCTTCCTAAAAAAGAAGTTCTTGAACTTAAAGCAGAAAGACAAAAACTCGAAGATAACCTTGGCGGTATCAAAGAAATGAGAAGTCTTCCAGCAGCATTATTTGTTGTTGACCCAGGAAAAGAATACATTGCAGTTCGTGAAGCTAAGAGCTTAGGAATTCCTATCGTAGCTTTGGTTGACACAAACTGTGATCCTGATGATGTTGACTATGTTATTCCAGGAAACGACGATGCTATTCGTGCAGTTAAACTTATTGCTGGTGCTATGGCTGATGCTTGTATCGAAGCAAGAGAAGGTGCTGAAGGCCTTGCAAAAATCAAAGCTGCTGAAGCTGAAGCAGAAGCTGCTGCTAACCCAGTAGAAGAAAAAGCTGAAGAAATCGTTGAAGAAGCAAAAACTGAAGAAGTTGAAGCTTAATTTTAATTTTTAATTATAAGGAGAATAAAATTATGTCATTATCAGAAGATATCAAAACACTTCGTGAACAAACTGGTGCAGGTATGCTTGATTGCAAAAAAGCACTTGAACAAAATGGTGGAAATATGGACAAAGCTGCAGATTGGCTTCGTGAACAAGGTATTGCTAAAGCAGCTAAAAAGCAATCTAGAATTGCTGCTGAAGGTTCAGTTTTCTTATACAACCACATGAACGGAAAGATTGGTGTTATGCTTGAGCTTAACTGTGAATCTGACTTCGTTGCTAAAAATGAAGATTTCCAAGCTCTTGGACACGATATCTGCTTACACATTGCAGCTAATGCTCCAAAATATGTAAGAAGAGAAGAAGTTGATTCAAGTGATCTTGAAAAAGAAAGAGAAATCTTAAAGGCACAAGTTATCAATGAAGGTAAGCCAGAAGCTATGGCTGATAAAATTGTTGATGGAAAAATCGGCAAATTCTATAAAGAAGTTTGCTTGGTTGAACAACCATTTGTTAAAAATCCAGACATCACTGTTGAACAACTTATCAATGATTCAATCTTAAAGATTGGTGAAAAAATCACAATTAGAAGATTTGCAAGATTTGTTATGGGTGAAGGTCTTGAAAAGAAAAATGAAAACTTCGCTGAAGAAATTGACAAACAAATGAAGGCTTAATTTTAAAAATAAAAACACAGGTTCGCCTGTGTTTTTTTGTTGTAAAAAAATCAATATTGACTTTAATATTTTTCTAATTTATAATATTTAAGCGGAATTTTGTTAAAAATAGCAGAAATTTGCGAACAAAAATTGATTATTTAAATATTTTATATTAATTAAAAATTTTTAAATAACATCTTTTTGTGTTGAAACAATTGATAATTATAAAAAATAATAGTATTATATTGTTGAGATAAAAGGAGATAATATATTTATGATTACAAACAATGAAAATGTAGATTTAGTTTTTGAAACCTACAAAGAAGAACTTGAAAAAGCAATTAAACATTATGAAGGTGAACTTGCAGCTGTTCGTGCAGGAAGAGCAAATCCTCATATTTTAGATAAAATTTTGGTTGATTATTATGGAACACCAACACCAATTCAACATATGGCAAATGTTTCAGTTCCTGAAGCAAGACAAATTATGATTTCACCTTGGGATGTTTCTAATGTGAAAAATATTGTTAAGGCAATTATGGCATCTGATCTTGGAATTACTCCAACCGACGACGGAAGAATCATCAGACTTAATTTCCCAATGCTTACAGAAGAAAGAAGAAGAGAACTTGTTAAATCAACAAGAAAATTAGTTGAAGATACAAAAGTTGTTTGCAGAAATGCTCGTCGTGATGCTATGGACGAACTTAAAAAACTTAAAAATGATTCTGAAATCACAGAAGATGAAAAAGCAACTTATGAAAAAGAAGTTCAAAAGATGCTTGACGAAGCTTCAGTTAAAATTGATAAAATGATGGATGAAAAAGAAAAAGAAATTATGCAGGTTTAATATGTTTGAAAAACTTATTGGGCTTGAAATTACAAAAGCGAAAGAAATTTTAAATGCAGATGGATATAATAATATAGAAGTTATTATGAATTCTGAGCATGATGATAAATGTGATACAACAATTGTTTGTGCTGTTAAACAAGATGGTGACAGCATAAAACTTATTTGTGGCGAATTTTTCTTGAAGCTTAAAAAGGAGTAAGTAATGTTTTTTAAAAAGAAAAAACAAATTGAATATGATAAAGAAACATTGCCAAAACATATAGCTTTTATTTGTGATGGTAACAGGAGATGGGCAAAAGAAAGAGCTTTGCCTACTTTGCTTGGACACAAAGAAGGTGTTGAAGCCATTAAAAGAGTTGTTAGAAGATCTTCGGAAGTTGGTCTTCAAAATTTGACATTTTTTGTATTTTCTACTGAAAATTTTGACAGAGATAAAGAAGAAATTGATTATTTATTCAATCTCTTTAGAGATATCAAGAAATTGACTAGCAGTTTTATAAAATATGGTTATAGAATGCATCATTCTGGCGATAAATCACTCTTGCCAAAAGATATTTTAGATATTATTAATGAAGTTGAAAATGATACAAAAGAAGGTAAGACAGGAATCGTTAATTTTGCTCTTGCTTATGGTGGAAGAAATGATATTGTTAATGCCACCAAAAAGATGATTAAAGACAAGGTTAATCCAGAAGATATTACTGAAGAATCATTTAAAAAGTATTTAACAACTGGTGACACTCCAGATGTTGACCTTTTGGTTAGAACTAGTGGTGAAAAGAGAATAAGCGGCTTTATGCTTTATAATATGGTTTATGCAGAACTTTATTTTGTAAAGAAACACTGGCCTTCATTTAAGGGCGAAGATGTTGATGATTGCATCAGAGAGTTTCAAAGCAGACATAGAAGATTTGGAAAATAGGAGATTATTATGCTAAAGAGAAGTATAACTGGTGCTGTTATTTTGCTCGTAACATTATTATTTGTGGTGCTAAAACAATTTAGCCCACTCTTTTTTGATGCTTATGTGCTTATTATTATGTATGGTGCAATTTATGAAATGTATAAAGTGCATCAAATTTCAGGCAAAAAAGTTGATTTTGTTTCGCTTTTTATTGTGCCAATAATTGCTTGTATTGTTTTTAATTTAGAAAAAAATTATTTAAAATCAATTTTGTGGGTTGCTCTTATTGCTGCTCTTGTATTGATGATTGTTATGATTGAAGAAATCTCAACATTTGCAAGTGATAGAAAATATGGAACAACAGAAAAAAATGTTAGCACACTCAACAAAACATTGTTCCACAAAACAAAAGAAACAATGTCTGTTTTTGCTTATCCAATTTTGCCACTTTTGATTTTAATGGCTTTAAATCACATTGATTACACACTTGCATATGTTGGAATTATTGTTGTTTTTGCAGTTTCAATGCTCACAGATACATTTGCTTATCTTATTGGACGAGCATTTGGAAAGAGAAAATTTATTCCAGAAGTTTCACCAAACAAGACAATTGCTGGTGTTGTTGGTGGATTTACAGGTGGCATTGTTGGTGCACTTGCTTGTTATTTTATTTTTTATTACACAAACTTGTTTGCAATTGAAAAGTATGCTTCAATGGCAGTTTTGATTTCTGTGTTTATTGCAATTGGTGTTGTTGGTTCGTTTATTACACAACTTGGAGACCTTATTGCATCTGCATTTAAGAGAAAAAATAACATTAAAGACTTTTCAAATGTATTCCCAGGACATGGCGGATTTTTAGACAGAGTTGATGGACTTATGTTTAATGCTGTGTTTGTTTATGTGATTTTTGTTTTATTTTTAGTATAAAATTATATTTTAAGAATAGAATTTAATAAGGAGAGTTTATGTCACTTCTATATATTTTACTTGCACTTATTGTTTTGCTTGTGCTTATAACTGTTCATGAATTTGGACATTATTGTGCTGGTAAAGTGTTAGGTTTTAAGATAAACGAATTTTCTATTGGCTTTGGTCCATCTATTTTTAAAAGAAAAAGAAAAGATGGTGAACAGTTTTCAATTAGAGCACTTCCACTTGGTGGTTTTTGTGCTTTTGAGGGTGAAGACGAAGATGGAAAAGATAATCCAGAAGCTTTTAACAATAAACCTGCATGGAAAAGAGTTATTGTTTTGGTTTCAGGTGTAACATTTAACTTTTTATTTGGTGTTTTAACTGCTGCAATTTATTTGCTTGTAACAGGCTTTACAACTCCAAAAATTTCTGCAGCTTTAAGTTCAACAGAAGTAACAGGTTCAGGACTTCAAAGAAACGACATAGTTATTGCAGTTGATGGAAAGACCGTTGAAGCATATAGATCATTTACCGATATGATTTCAAAATATAAAGCCGGTGAAACATTTACTGTTACCGTTAACAGAAATGGAGAAGTTGTTGATGTTGTTTCTTCAAAACAAAATTATTCTTCATTTTACTTTGTTTCAAATGAAGGTTATTTTGATGGAAAATTGTTTGATGAAAATGGAGTAGCTGTTTCTTCTGAAATATTTGCAAATGTAATCATTCAAACAACAACAGCTAATGAAACAACTGAAACTGCTGGAAAGGGTGCTGCAATTTCAACATATATTACTTCACTTTATAAAGATGCAGCAAAAACAACAAAATATACAGAACAAGATGTTAAAGATTTTCTTGCTAATGGTTCATTGATTTATGCTCCTGCTGGTGTCAGTATGGGTGTGGTTATATCAAATATTGACCAAAAATATGGCTTTTTTGAAAGTCTTGGAAAAGCTTGGCCATTCTGTTTCTATTTGTGTGATCTTATCATTGATTCATTTGTGGGATTATTCACAGGTGCAGTTGCTGTGTCTGAGGCTGGTGGAACAATAACAGCTGTTGCTCAAATTGCTGAAATCAGTTCTTATGGAATTTCATACTTTTTGTTGTTGCTTCCGCTTCTTGCAATGAATCTTGCAGTGTTCAATATTCTTCCAATTCCAGCACTTGATGGTGCAAGAGTTGTGTTTGTATTGATAGAAATGATATTTAGAAAACCAGTCAACAGAAAAGTTGAAGGTTGGATACATACAATTGGTTTATTTTTATTGCTTGGATTAGTCGTCTTTTTAGATATAAATCACTTTGTTTCAGCTTTTCGCTTGTTGCAATTTTTTAGACTATAATGTATAATGGTTCTATGGAAATGGAACCATTTATTTTATCTTTAAATGAAAAAACAAATAATGAATATAAGTTTTCATTAAAATCAGCAGTGCTTGATAGCACCGCAAATTTTTGTGTGATTGAAATTCTTTATAAAGACGGTATAATGCTTGATAAAGACAAAAAAGATGAAATTGAAAAATTGGCTAAAGAGATTTTGCCAAAATCTTTTAAATATGAATTTGTTTTTATTAAAAACTATATTAGTGAAGAAAGAATAAAAGAAGATGTTTCTGAGTTTATGCACAAAAACTTTCCGTCAGTTTCTTATAATTTGGAATCAGTGGTTTCAGAAAATAAAAAGTTTGATATTAAACTCAAAATTGACAATTTATCACTTGAACACACCAAACAAAAATCACTTAATTTGCTCATAGAAAAACACTTAAAATCTTTGTATGATGACTATGATTATAAATGTGAATTTTCTGGTGATTCTGTTTATGTTGTTGATGAAGTTGAGTTATTAAAACAAAACTATACTGAAGAAGATGTTGATATGTTGTCACTTCGAAAAATTGAGATTTCAGATATTGTTCCACTTGTTGGAGAAGAGTTTGAAACTCAAACAAATTATATAAAAGATTACACAAGTCCAGTTGAAAATGTTTCTTTTTGTGGAAGAATTAGAGATATAAAGCCAATAGTTATAAAAAGAAAACCAAAAGCAAAGATAGAAGAATCAGAAGATAAAACTGAAGAATTGGAAGAAAGTAATGAAAATATAACTAAAGTTATTGAAGAAACTGCAGAAATTGCAAAAGAAATCAATGAAGGCGAAGAAATTTCAACTGGTTATCAAAGAAAACTTTATAAATTTACCTTAGAAGACTTCACAAGTTCTGTTTCATGTGTGTTTTTTTCAAATAAAGAAAATCAAGCAAAACTTGAAAAACTTGAAGTTGGTTCAGAAATTATTGTTAAAGGTGATTTAGAAGAAGATAAATATTCTGGTGGGGTTTCGCTTAGAGTTAAAGAACTTGGCTATTGCAAACTTCCAGAAACTTTTAAAGAATATATTGTTTATCACAAAGAAAAGCCATTTTATGAATTTGTTAGTCCTGAGCCTTATGTTTCTTATCAACAAGATAACCTTATGAATTTTATGGACGAAAAGCCAGTCCCTGAGTTTTTGAAGGGAAAGACATTTGTTTGCTTTGACTTTGAAACTACAGGAACAAAATATTATGAAGGTGACAAAGTTATTGAAATTGGTGCGGTCAAGATTGTTGATGGAAAGATTACTGAAAAATTTCAATCAATGGTTGACCCAGAAGGTAGAAAGATTGATCCAAAAGCTCAAGAAGTTAACAAAATAACTGAAGAAGAACTTATTGGTGCACCGCTTCCAGCAGAGATGCTTCAAGACTTTTATAAGTTTGCAAAAGGTTCAACTCTTATTGGTCACAATATAAAAGGGTTTGATATGATTTTCTTGGTTGGTGAAGGAAACAGAACAAGATGGAACTTTGATAACGAAGTTCTTGATACTTTAGAGCTTTCAAGAAAATATATCTTTGGGGTTAAAAATTATAAACTTGGAACCCTTTGTGAAAAGCTTGGAATTAAACTTGAAAATGCTCATAGGGCAATCTATGATACAATTGCAAATGCTGAACTTTTTATAAAAATTTGTGAAATGATGTAATTTTGTTAAAAAATTGATGTAAAACCGCTAAAATATTGACTTTTCAATGAAAAAATTTGCAGTAAGCACTTGCAATTAATATATTTTAGTTATATAATATGAATATACGATAGCTTGATTTTTGGGAGTGGTGAAAGCCACTCCTAAAATTTTGTAAAAAATTAGGAGAAAGGTTTATGTCTAAAATTTCAGAACAAATTGAAAAATTTATTGAACCAATTGTAACAGAGCTTGGGTATGAAATTGTTGAAGTTGAGTTTGCAAAAAAACACAATGGGGATAATTTAACTGTGTTTATTGACAAAAAAGATGGTTATATTGATATTGTTGATTGTGAAACTGTTCACACTGCAATTGATGAGCCTCTTGACGAACTTGATCCAACTCAAGGAAAACCATACACACTCAATGTTTCAAGTCCTGGTATTGATAGACCAATTGTTTCTGACAAAGATTATAACCGTAATCTTGGTGAAGTGCTAGAAGTTAAACTTTTTCAAGCTATTCAAAAAAAGAAAATATTTATTGGAAAGCTTTTAAGTTTTGACGAGACTAGCATCGAACTTGAAGTGGAAAATGAAACTGTTAAGCTCGAAAGAAAAATGATTTCAAAAGCAACAAAATATATTGAAATTTAGGAGAAGAAAAGTTATGACAAACAAAGATTTCTTTATGGCTCTTGAAGCCTTAGAAAAAGAAAAGGGAATTGAAAAAGAATATTTTTTAGATGCACTCAAAACTGCTCTTACAACTGCATATAAGAGAAACTTTGATGAAATTAGACCAGTTGAAGTTGATATTAAGCCAGAAAAATATTCAATTGATTTCTATGCTTATCAAACAGTTGTGGCAGAAGTTGAAAATCCAGACACAGAAATCGCACTTATTGATGTTGATTTAACTGGTAAAAAAGTTTTCAGATTTGATGAAGAATCTGGAAAATGGATGCCTAAAAAAGTTGCTAAGCTTGGTGATAGAGTGGCTGAAATGCTTGCTCCAAAAGAATTTGGTAGAATTGCTGCTGGAACAGCAAAACAAGTTATCACTCAAAGACTTAGAGAAAAAGAAAAAACATCTGCTTATGGTGAATTTTCAAACAGAGTTGATACACTTATGACAGGTGTTGTAAACCGTATTGATGCAGGAACTGTTTATATTGAATTTCCAAACACAAACATTGAAGGTGTTATGATGGAATTTGATCAAATGGCTACTGAAAAATATTCAGTTGGTGACAGACTTAAAGTTTATGTTAAAAAGCTCAGAGAAACAAATTATGGGGTTCAAGCAATTGTTTCTAGAGCTGATGCTAGATTTGTTAAAAAATTATTTGAACTTGAAGTTCCTGAAATTCAAGATGGTGTTGTTGAAATTATCAATGTAGTTCGTGAAGTTGGTTACAGAACAAAAATCGCTATCAATTCAAAAGATCCTAATGTTGATGCACTTGGTGCTTGTGTTGGCTCAAAAGGGGTTAGAGTTAACTCAATCGTGTTCCAACTTGGTGGTGAAAAAATTGATATTATTGTTTGGTCTGACGATCCATTTGAATATATTGCAAGAGCACTTTCTCCAGCAAAAGTTATTTCTGTTGAAATTGATGAAATAACAAAATCTGCAAGAGTTATTGTTGCTGATGACAAACTTTCACTTGCTATTGGAAAAGGTGGTCAAAATGTAAGACTTGCTGCAAAACTCACAAACTGGAAGATTGATGTTAAGAGTGAAAGCAAGGCTCAAGAAGAATCTAAAGTTGAAACAAGCCACACAGATGTTGAAGATATTGGCGACATCTTTGGAACTGAAGATATTAATTTAGACTAGGACGGTGAAACTGATGCAAAAAAGAGAACCAGAAAGAACTTGTATTTCTTGTCGAAAAAAAGGTGATAAGTCGCTTTTTATAAAAGTTGTGCTTAACAAAAATGGGGATATTGCGATTGAAAGAGATTCAAAACTTGATGGTAGGGGTGCTTATATTTGCAAGTCAGAAACCTGTGCTAAATTGTGCAAAAAAAATAAATCATTAAATAGAGTGTTTAAAAGAAACATTTCTGAAAATATTTATGAGGAACTTTTAAATGAGTTTGGAAATAAATAAAGCAAAATCTTATTTGGGTTTTGCAATCAAATCAAGAGCAATAAAGTTTGGTGTTGATGACATTATAAAAATGAAGTCTGCCAAATTGATTATTGTTTCAGATGAGCTTAAAGAGTCTAGTGAAAAGAAAATTTTATCTTATTCACAAAAAAATATTATAGAATTGTTAAAATTGACTCTTGACGATTTTCAAAAGTTATTAGATAATAATAATATAAAAGCAGTGGCTATTACAGATGAGAATTTAGCTGCTCAAATAAAAAAGAATTTGACTAATCTTTAGTCTTGGAGGAAAATTTTGAATAAAACAGAAAACAAAAAACCAGTTGATTTTTCAAATATTAAAGCAATGCAAAATTTGATGATGTCTAATAGTGTTGCTAGTTTGGCAAGTGACTTAAAGTCTTTCAGACAAAGACTTTCTGTTGTTGGTGCAAAAATTATTGAAGTTAAAAAGACAGCCGAAAAAGCGGTTAAAGAAGTTCCTGTTGTAAAACCAGTTGTTGAACCAGCAAAACCTGTTGAACAAAAAGCTGAACCAAAGGTAGAACAAAAGCCACAAACTGCTGTTGCTTCAAAACCACAACAAACAGCTAGACCTGCTTCTCAACAAAGACCTGCTTATAACAACAATGGTCAAAATGGTTATAATAGAAACAATTATCAAGGTCAACAAAGACAACAACAAGGTGGATATCAACAAAACCGTCAAGGTGGAAAATTCACTCCAACTGGTGAAAGAAGATTTGATAATGGAAGAGATTATTCTGGCAGACAAAATTCTTATAATGGAAATTCTCAATATGGAAACAATAGACCACAAGGTCAAAATGGACAAGGTTTCCAAAAGAGACCATTTGCTGCAGCTGCTGGTGGTTCTGGGTTTGCTCCAAGACTTCCTAGACCAACTGAAAGTTTTGATGCAAGTTCACTTGCTAAAAATAATAATAGAACTGCAACAAAGAAGAAGTCTCATGAAAAGAACGGTGAGGAGAAGAAGTCTTTAAACAAAAAGGCTCTTTTGATGAGGGGTTATGTTGATGAAGGTTCAATGGATGATGAATCAGTAACAACAGTAAGAAGATATTCTAAAAAATCAAAAGAAGAAGCTGCTCCAGTTAAGCCAGTTATTAAAAAGATTGAACATGCAGTTATCACAACAGATAACTTAACTGTTAAAATTTTAGCAGAAACAATTGGTAAGTCAGTTCCTGAACTTATGGGTAAATTCTTACTTTTAGGTATGATGGTAAACATCAATAGTAGCATTGATTATGAATCAGCTGAACTTGTTGCTTCTGAATTTGGAATCACCCTTGAAAAACAAGTAGAAAAAACTTTTGAAGAAAAACTTGCTGAAAGTTATTCAAGTATTGTTGATACAGACGAAGACTTAGTGAAGAGACCAGCAATTGTTACCGTTATGGGACATGTTGACCACGGTAAAACATCTCTTCTTGACAAGATTAGAAAAACCAATGTTGTTGAAGGCGAAGCTGGTGGAATCACTCAAAGCATTGGTGCTTACACAATTAAACTTAATGGTGAAGAAATTACATTTATTGACACCCCTGGACATGCTGCATTTACTGCAATGAGACAAAGAGGTGCAAAACTTACAGATATTGCTATTTTGATTGTTGCGGCTGACGACGGTGTTATGCCTCAAACTATTGAATGTATTCACCAAATTAAGCAAATTAATGTTCCTATGATTGTTGCAATCAGCAAAATTGATAAGCCTGGTGCAAATATTGATAATGTTAAGACACAACTTGCAACACACGATGTTCTTCCAGAAGAATGGGGTGGCGATGCAATTATTGTGCCTATTGATGCAAAACATGGTCAAAACATTGATAAACTTTTAGAAATGGTTCTCTTTGTTGCTGAATATCAAAACTTAAAAGCAAATCCAAAGAGAAAAGCTCAAGGTTCAATCATTGAAGCTAGACTTGATAAAGGTCTTGGTGCTGTTGCATCTGTTCTTGTTCAAAATGGAACCCTTAATGTTGGGGATTATGTGGTTGTTGGAACTTGCACAGGTAAAATCAGAGCAATGATGAACGATAAAAATGAAAGAGTTAAATCAGCTGGACCATCAATTGCAGTTCAAATTATGGGCCTTAGTGGTGTTCCAAATGCTGGTGATGAACTTTTTGTTGTTGATGAAAAAA
This sequence comes from Clostridia bacterium, assembly GCA_045648025.1. Classification (GTDB taxonomy): domain Bacteria; phylum Bacillota; class Clostridia; order Christensenellales; family UBA1242; genus RGIG1681. The sequence continues at coordinate 14,403 of JAZRNH010000003.1, read as the reverse complement.
TGAGCAGACAAGTTGCTCTTGAAAGACAAAACATTCAAAAAGTTGAAATGATTAAGAGTGCTGACCTTTCAATTGAAAATATGATGAACAAGATTGCTGATAGCAACTTTAAAGACTTTAATGTTATTGTTAAAGCTGATGTTCAAGGTTCAGTTGAAGCATTAAAAGAATCACTTTCAACTCTTCAAAATGAAGAAGTTAAAGTTAGATTTGTTAGTGGTGGTGTTGGTGCTGTTAACGAAAATGATGTTAGCTTGGCACAAGCAGCAAATGCTCTTATTGTTGCATTTAACACAAAAACAGACTTTAAAGCAAAAGTTCTTGCTGAAAAGTATAAAATTGAAATCAAAAACTCAAAAATTATTTATGAAGTTATTGATTATATTACAGAAAAAATTAATAAAATGGTTGCTCCAAAATATAAAGAAGTTGTTACTGGTCATGCAGAAATTAGAGCAACATTCAAAGCTAGTAAAGTTGGCTTAATTGCCGGAACATATGTTCTTGATGGAAGAATTTCAAGAGGTAGCAAAGTTCGTGTTATGAGAGGAGATAAATTAATCTTTGAAGGTGAAATTTCAACAATTCAAAGAGAAAAGAACGAAGCGAAAGATGTTGATGCTGGTTATGAATGTGGTGTTACATTTGCAGGATTTACTGACTTTGTTGTGGGTGACACATTTGAAACTTATAGATTAGATAGAATAAACTAATTTATTAAAAAAGAGCATTATAGTATCGTAATGCTCTTTAAATTTAGGAGATATATTATGGCAAACAACAATAGAATGAGCCGTGTTAATTCTGAAATTCAAAAAAGTTTAATGACAATTATTTCTCATTTTGATGATGAAGAAATTTCTACTGCAATGATTTCAATTATGAAAGTAGAAACCTTCTCAGATTTTTCTATGTCAAAAATCTTTGTTAGTGTTTTTGGTGGTGAAGATAAAAAGAAAAGTGTTGTTGATAAACTTAACAAAAATAAAAAGTCAATTAGATACGAACTTGCACATTCACTCAGACTCAGACAAGTTCCAGAATTAATGTTTATTGTTGACGATGTTGAAGAAAGAGCTGAAAGAGTTTTAAAATTATTTGATAAAATTGAATCTGAGTTAAAGGAAACAACTGATGGACAAGATAGTAACATTTAATGAAGTTGCAAATATCTTAAAGTCTGCAAACAATATTTCAATTTACACACACATTAACACAGACTGTGATGCAATGGGGTCATCACTTGCTCTTCGTGCAGCTTTGATTCAAATGGGTAAATCTGTTGATGTTTATGTAAATTCAAATTTTCCAAACAACTTTAAATTTTATGGTGATTTAAGTTTTGTTAATCACAAAACTGTTGAAGGAAAATATGATCTTGCAATTTGCTTGGATTCTGCAACAGAAGGCAGACTTGGAAAGTATAAATTTACATATAGAAAAGGTGTTCCAACAACACTTGCAATTGACCATCATCATTTGTCTAATGAAATGTTCTGCAAAATGAATTTTGTTAAAGAATCATCTTCAACTGCAGAAATTTTGTTTGAACTTATGATTTTTATGAAAATTAAGATAACAGATTATATGTGCAAATGTTTAATGTCTGGAATTTTGACAGACACTGGCAGATTCACACACTCAATTAAACCAAAAACATTGATGGTTGTGTCTAAGCTTTTAAAGTATGGCAAAATTAAAATGGAAGATGTTACAACACCACTTTTTAATTCGCTTACTTTTGAAGTGTTTACATTAATGCAACTTGCATATCAAAAAATTGAATTTTATTCTGACAAAAAACTTGCAATTATAATGTTTTCAAAAGAAGACTTTAAAAATACAAACACTACACTTGATGATGTTGATGTTTTTCCAGATATTCCACTTCAACTTGAATGTGTTAAATTTGCAATTTTAGCATCTGAAGATGATAAAGGATATTTCAGAGTGTCATTTAGATCAAAAGGAAATCTTTCTGCAAAAGATGTTGCAGAGTCTTTTGGTGGGGGCGGACACTTAAATGCAAGTGGTTGCAAAATTTTTGGTTCATTTGAAGAAGTTAAAGACAGACTTCTTTCTAGCAGTCTTGAAATTTTAAATTGGAAAAAATAAACAATGAAAAGTTTAAAAGGATTTGTAAATATAATAAAGCCAACAGGAATGACATCTTCCGATGTTGTTTGCAAAATTAAAAAGATTTTAAAAATGAAAAAAGTTGGTCATTTGGGAACCCTTGACCCAGCAGCGGCAGGGGTTCTTCCTGTTGCGGTCGGAAAAGCTACAAAATTTTTCGACTATTTTTTGTCTAAAGAAAAAAAATATACTGCTGTTGTTAAATTTGGAATCACCACCGATTCACTTGATAGTTTTGGAAATATAACTAATATTGATAAAGATGTTTTGGTAACAAAAGAAATGATTCTTTCAGTTCTTGATGAGTTTAATGGTGAAATTTATCAATTACCACCAAAATATTCAGCATTAAAGGTTAATGGAAAAAAAGCATACGAACTTGCAAGAGAAGGTGTAGAGTTTGAACTAAAACCAAGAAAAATTACTATTTTTGACATAAATTTAAGAGAGCAAAGTGATTTAAACACTTTTGTCTTTGATGTCCATTGTTCTGCGGGAACATATATTAGAACATTATTTGCTGATATTGCTGCAAAAATGGGAACAATTGCTGTTGTTCCAGTTATTATCAGAACAAAAAGTGGAGCCTTTGAAACAGAAACAGCATTAACAATTGAAGAGTTTGAAAAGACAAAAGAGATTATTCAAATTGAAACAGTATTTTCAGATTTTAAACAAATTGAAATTGACGAAAATATGGCAAAAAAGGTGCTAAATGGGGTTTCTGTTTATGCAAATGAATTAGGTTTAGATAATTTATACAATTTGCCGTTTATTATTAAATTTAAGGGTGAAGTTGTAGGGCTTTATGAATTAAAAGACTCAAAAACAGCACCTATTGCATTTGTTTATGAATTAAGTGAGGAATTATGATAAAGTTTGGTCCATCTGGTTTTTGTGAGGAATTTTTGGCGAAATTTAAATCGACAGAAGATATGCCAAAATGGCTTATTGATAACGGTTTAAATTGTTACGAGGTTTCATTTACAAATGGTGTTAGAATGAGTTTTGAAACTGCTGAAAAATATGGAAAGCTTTTTGAAGCGGCAAACATTGAAGTTTCTGTTCATGCACCATATTATATTAATTTTGCAAATCCAGATCCAATTATGATTGAAAAATCTAATGGATATATAATTGAATCACTTAAAAGAATGAAGTTTTTGGGTGCAAAAAAATTGGTTTTTCATCCAGGAACTCAGATGAAAATGACCAGAGAAGAAGCTGTTGAAAACACTTATAATAATATAAAAAAGCTCATTTCAATTTTGGATGAGCAAGGTTTTAGTGATTTTTATTTGTGTCCTGAAACAATGGGAAAAAGAGGTCAAATTGGAACAGTTGAAGAAATTGCCAAAATTTGTTCAATTGATGATAGAATTATTCCAACACTTGATTTTGGACACATTAATTCATTCAATCAAGGAAGTTTAAATACAATTGAAGATTTTGCAAATGTATTTGAAACTTTAAAAAATGTGTTAGGTGATAAATTTAAAAAAGTACATATTCATTTTTCTAAAATTGAATATGGAAAAAAGGGTGAAATTAGACACCTAACATTTGATGATAATGTTTACGGACCAAATTTTGAGCCTCTTGCAAAGGTTTTAAAAGATTATGATATAGATGCATGTGTTATATCAGAATCGGCAGGAACACAAACAAAAGATGCAAAAATTATGAGAAATATTTATTATTCAGTTTAATTTGCAAATAAATATATTGCTTTTTTGTGGTTTGTATGTTATATTTATAATAGATTTTTGCGGAAGCAAATTGTTTATATTTTATGGAGGATTTATGATTACAGCAGGTGATTTAAGAAAAGGTGTTACTTTCGAATATGAAGGTAAAGTTTATGTTGTTGTTGACTTTATGCATGTTAAACCAGGAAAAGGTGCTGCTTTTGTTAGAACAAAATTAAAAAATGTTATTACAGGACAAGTTATTGAACTTACATTTAACCCTGTAACAAAATTTGAAAAAGCTCAAATTGAAAGAAAACAAATGCAATATCTTTACAGTGATGGTGATTTATATTATTTCATGGATAATGAAACATATGAACAACTTCCACTTAACCACAGTCAAGTTGAAGAAGCTTTGCAATTCATCACAGAAAATATGGATGTAACAATTCAATTCTATAAAGGTGAAGCATTTAGTGTTGAACCACCAAACTTTGTAGAACTTAAAATTGTTGAATGTGAACCAGGAATTCAAGGTGACACATCTAAAGCTGGAAACAAACCAGCAAAACTTGAAACAGGTCTTGTTCTTCAAGTTCCATTGTTTGTTGATAATGGTGATACAATCAGAATTGACACAAGAACTGGAACATATATGTCAAGAGTTTAGTTTTAAATTTAAAATATGCCAAAATATGGCATATTTTTTTTTGCAAAAATTTCATAGATTGGAAAGTTCACAAATAATATTTATTGAGGTGACGATGCTGTATAACATTTTTCCTGAATGGCTTTACAACAAAATAAAGCAAGACTTTCTTCAAGACTATATCTTTGAAATAAGAATAAGAACTGGAAAGCCAATAATGATAAATTACAAAGGAAGATATGTTCCGTTAATAATTCACAAAACAGACAAGTTTAATGGCAGATATTCAGAAAATGTTATTGCAACAAGTGATGTAATAAATCATATATTGGCAGTTGCAACAAAGCAGTCGCTTTATGCTTATAATGAGCAAATTAAACAATGCTTCATCACAACTGACTCTGGTGTTCGAATTGGAATATGTGGAACTGTAGTTTATAACGAAAATAAAGTTTCGACCATAAAAAATATAACATCAATTAATATTAGAATTCCGCATGAAGTAACAAATTGCAGTGATAAAATTTTCAGGTTAATTGTATCTTCTGGTGAAGTTAAAAACACATTAATAATTTCACCACCAGCAGCTGGAAAAACAACACTGATTCGCGACATAACAAAAAAACTGTCAGATGAAGCCAATATTCAAAATATATTAGTCGTTGATGAAAGATATGAAATTGCAGGACTAAATGGAGAGATGGATGTTGGAAATTTTGTTGATGTAATCTCAGGTTCTGAAAAAAGCTTTGCATTTAACTCTGCACTAAAAACAATGAATCCTGCAGTTATTGTTACTGATGAAGTTTCAAAAGAATCAGATATTGAATCTATTAAACAAACTATCAAGTCAGGTGTAAAGGTTATTGCATCAGCACATGCAAAAGATATTCAAGAATTAAAATCTAAAAAATATTTTGAATCATTAATAAAAGATAAATATTTTGATAGAATTGTTGTGTTGTCAAAGAGAATTTCGGTTGGAACTGTTGAATCGGTTTGCGATGAAAATTTGAGGGGAATTTATATTCCATTTATGATATGAAGATAATTGCTGTTGTGGTAATTATGCTAGTGGGTGGATATATTGCCTTATGTTATAAAAATAAATTAAAACAAGAATATTTACTACTTAATTATATAAAAGGATTTTTTGAGTTTTATGTTGCAAACATAGAGTTGTTTAAAGAAAATGTTGACTATATAATCAATAATTATATAATTATGCAGAAAAATAAAATCGCAAATTATAATAATTTATTTTTAAAAAATAGCAATATATATCAAATAAATGAAGAATTTATTAATAAAACAATAAATAATAGTAATCTAAAATTTGCAATAATAAATCAATTAAAACAAATTGGAAAAAATGATTTTAAATATGAAAAAGAAAAGTCAAAAGCTATGATAAATTTCTTATCAAAAGAAGTTGATACGGCTTATGAAAATTATAATAAAAAGGGTGGTTTATATTTTAAAATTATAATAGCAATTGCTGCTGTTGTGAGTATTTTGATATGGTGATTTTATGGAAGTTTCAATTCTTTTTAAGATAGGTGCGATAGGTTTGCTTACAACTGTTATATGTCAATTATTTCAGCATCAAGGTAGAGGCGATCTATCTACCTTGACTGGACTTGCAGGTTTAGTTATTGTTTTATTTATGGTTTTGGGGATGGTGAGTGATTTGTTTTCAACAATAAAAACACTCTTTGATTTATATTAAAAACCGCAAAATATATTAAAAATAATTAAAATATGATATATAAAATAGTAATTATTGCAATAATTTGTATATTTTTATCATCTTCATTAAAAAAGTACAATCCTGAATTTTCTTCAATTATCACAGTTGCTGGTTCGGTACTAATATTTTTGTTATTAATAGATGAGTTTAAAAATATAATAAATTATTTAATGGAGATATATAATTTTTGTGACTTAGATTTTGATTTTTTAACTATAATATTCAAAGTGATAGGAATAGGATATATAACTGAATTTACTGCTGACATTGCTGAAGATTTTGGCAATTCATCAATTGCGGCAAAGGTGGTTTTGGGAGGAAAAATTGTTATATGTTCATTAACATTGCCGCTGGTAAAAAAATTAATATCTCTCATATTGTTGTTATTGTCTTAATTGTTTTGAATATTTTTACTTTTAATTTGTTTAAGACAAGTGAATATACGATCGCATTGTCTGATAATAAAGATGATTCTAGTATTGAAAAAGAGTTTGAAAATAATGTTAATGATATTTTAAGTGATATTGAAACAGGTGAGCTTGATGAATATTTAACAAATGAATTTGATTTAGAATTTCTATCAGAAAACAATTTTAAAGATATGCTATCTAAAATTTTAAAAGGTGTTTATTTTGATGAGTATGACTTATTGTTTGATGGAATAGTGTCTGCAATAAAAGATAATTTTAAACAGCTTTTAAAATTATTTTTAATATTTTTATTTTTGGTTTTATTGTATGAAGTTTTTAAAAATATTTCGTCTGATAAATTTTCAGAAATTAATACTGTTATTAAATTGATATTTTCGTTAATTATAATTTTGCTTATAATGCAAGTGTTTGCGGATATTTCAAAGGATATTGTTTTGATAGTTGAGAAGATGTTTAAATTTTCAAAAGTATTGTTTCCGTTGCTTTTAAGTTTGATTTTATTATCTGGTTCAACTGGAACTTATTCAGTGTATAGTTCGTTATCATTATTTTTAATAAATGGCGGGTCGTATTTATTTATATATTTTTTATTACCACTTTCAATATCGATTTTTTTGATAAGCATATTTGGTTCAATTTTATCAAATAAACAATTTGGTAAAGTAATTGATATTTTTAAGACATTATTTAAGTATTCGATAATAATATACTTTTCTATTTTTGGATTGTTTTCATCGGTAAATATTGTTGCTGCTGCAACAAAAGATGGTGTTGGTTTAAGGCTTACAAAGTATGCAATAAAAAATTATGTTCCGATTGTTGGCGGATATGTTTCGCAGGGTTTTGATTTTGTTCATTCGTGTTCAATTATTGTGAAAAATTCTGTTGGAATTATTGGAATAATTGTCTTGTTTTTTAATATAATCAAACCTGTAATTTTTTATTTTTGTTACCTTATATTTTTTAAACTTTTATCGGCTGCGGTTGGTATTATTGGAAATGGATATTATTCTGATATTTTTGATTCGGCTTCAAAAACTATGAGTTATTTTTTGGCTGTTTTGGTTGGATTGTTTTTTGTGATTTTTGTGTTTATATATATGCTTATAGTTTCCGTATCGGTGGTGTAATGATTTATAAAATTACAATTTTAATTATTGTTTTAAATTTGTTATATGAGGTTATTGAAGTTGTTTTTCCGTCAAAGAAAATGAAAAATTCAGTCAAGTCATTTACTTTAATTTTTATGTTGTATTTAATTATAAATCTATTTAATTGATTTAATAAAACCGCAAAATATATTCAAAATAAATGAAAAACATGTAATTACGGTGAAATTATGAATAAATTTGCATTTTTATCAAAATTTATAAAGTTTTTTAAACAAGTATTTTCTGATAAAAAAAAGACTTCTTTTTTAATTTTAATTATTGCTGTGGCAATTATTTTTGTATCGACTATTATTCCATCAAAAAACAATGAGGAAGGTGATGCAAAAATAGATGATGTTTTGGTAACAGATTATGCTTCTTTGTTGGAAGCAAAAGTGCAAAATATGCTCGTTAAACTTGATGAAGTGAATTCAGTTTCAGTTATGGTTATGACAAACTCAACAGAAAAAATTGAGTATCTAATTGAGAGTGAAATAACAAAAAATGGTGGCGAAGAAAATCAAATTATAACAAGCAAAGAAAGTGTGGTTTTTGATAAAAATGGTTCATCTTCTTCACCTGTTATCGTTACTAAAATTTTGCCAAAAATAACAGGTGTTTTGATTGTGGTAAATAACATTTCTGCATCGACAAAATTAAGCATTTTAAATTCAATTTCTGTTGTTCTAAATGTTGATGCATCTTGCATAAGTATTATAGAGCAATAATAAAGGAGAGCGGTATGAAAATTGTTTATTTTAGGGAGGTTGGAAAAATGTTAACAAAAAAGAAAAAGGTTTTAATTTTATTTGGAATGGTTGCACTTTTGGTTGTTACTGGTTGTTTAAATTTATTTTTATCGAAAGAGCAAACAGAAGTTCCAACAGGAGCTTATGAATCAGCTTCATTTTTAACAACTTATAGAACAAGCAAACTTGAAACAAGACAAACAATGATGGAGTATTATGATTCAATAATCTCTTCATCAACAGATGCTGAACAAATTACTGAAACAAATGCTTTGATTTCTGATCTTGCAAGTCGAATGGAAAAAGAAACAGTTTTAGAGGGAATGATTATGGCTTCTGGATATGAAGATGCAGTTGTAACAAATGCAGACGATTCATATACTGTTATGGTTAAATCAGATAATTTTACTGTTGATGATGCGGCTAGAATTTTGGGTATTTTGGTTAAAGAAACTGGTGTGTCTGCAACAAATGTAAAGATTTCGTCAGTATAATTTTAGATGAGGAAGCACCTCATCTTTTTCTTTTGCAACTGTATAATATAAATATATTTATAAAATATAAATTGATTTTGAAAACTAAGTGTGTTATAATTTCATTGAAATTATTTTGGGAGAATATGTGTAATGGCAAAAAGAGTAAAAATTGTAGTTGCAGAAGATGACAAAGAAAAGGACAATGTTACCTATAAAAAGAAAGTTGTAATTAGCATTGTTTCTCTTGCTACACAAGAAATCAATGGTGTTGCTTCAATTAGCAGAAATTCAGTTTCTGTAATTAAAAGTGCACTTAGCAAAAATATAAACAGAGGAATCATTGTTGATTTTGACAATAACTTAGTTCATATTGATGTTTTTATTAATGTTATGTTTGGTTATTCTGTTAAAGATGTGGCATTTAGAGTTCAAGAAAATATTAAGTCAAGTGTTGAATCTATGACTGAATTTAAAGTTGACTCTGTTAATGTTCATGTTGTAGGTGTAACATTTAATGACATTGATAGTGATTTTGTTAGTTAATTTTTAAAGTTAGGGGAACAATGATTAATTTTACGAACGAACAAATTATTGAAATTTTTAAAATGATGGGCCTTAATAGTCCTATGTTTTTAGACGGCAAAAATATTGTTAATTTGTATAAGCTTTTGAACATTGTTCCACAAAAAAATGAAGATGGTTCAAGAATTTTAACTCCTTATGAATATCTTGGAGTTTTACCTGTTTTTAAAGACGGAAAAGAAGTGCCTATTGTTTTTGCAATAAAAAACAAAGTTTCAAAAATTGGAAAGTATGAAGGCGAAATTACAAAATTTATTTATAAAACTTCTAAAGTTAAAGAGCAGCAATCAACCATTGATAAATGGAAGGAAAAATATCGTGCAGCTGTTCTTGCTGGTGATGAGTCACAAGCAGAAAGTTGTCTTTCAATGATAGATAGCCTTACTGGTGGAAAGGCCAGTGATTATGTTGATTCGTTTTATAACTATGCAAAATTTTATAAGAAGATGAAAAAACAATTATTACTTGATTTGTTTGCACACTTCTTTTTGATGTATATTCAACAAAGGTCATCGCTTATCAAAAGTGGTGTTATAATGAAAGATAAAATTTATAAACCATATCACGAACCACAAATGGAAGTGTCACAAGATATTACAATGAATTCGGATATGGATATTGTAAGTTTTGGACAAAATAATATTGACCCAGTTGCATTTGGTTTAAACAATGTCAAAAAGGTTGTTATTAGTGAAAAAGATGCTGGAGATATTATTGAATTTAATATTGGAAAAGAAGATATTAAAGTAAAAGCAAAACAACCACAAGAAAAAACTGTTGTGGCAAAATCACAAGTTGCTGTTGAAGAAAAAGAAGAAGAAAAAACTGTTCCTTCGCAAATTGCAACAACAAATTTAGATGTTCAACAACCGGTCGATATGGTAGAAAAAAATGAACAGGTTAATGAACTTTCAGATAATGGAATTTTTCCAAATTTATTCAGTTCGGTTATAAAGAAGAAAAAAAGAGTTCACAGATTCTTTTCTGGTTTTGATTATACAAGTGAAATGGCAGAAGAGAGAGATGTTGGCAAATATAAAAGTGTAGAATTTAAAAAAGAAATAGAAAAAGAAAGATAAAAAGGAAATTGAAAAACTATGAGTAGAAGAGATGCAAGAGAAACTGCTTTAAAATTGATTTTTGAATATGTTTTTTCTGGCGAAGAAAAAAGAGATTTAGTTGATGAATATACCGCAGAAAGTGATGGTGATGACACAGCATATGTAAATGTTGTGTATTTTGGTGTTGTTAGTCATTATGACGAACTTATTGAAAAAATTTCATCAGTTATTGAAAAGTTTTCTCTTGAAAGACTTTATAAAATGGACCTTGCCGTTATTTTGCTTGGTCTTTATGAAATTATTTATATGGAGTCAATTCCATATAAAGTTTCTGTTGATGAGGCTTTAAATTTGGCTCAAAAATATTCGACTGAAAAGAGTGTTAAGTATATCAACGGTGTGCTTTCAAAATTTGCGAGGTAAAAATGAAGACGATAACTTTATCAGTTATTCAGTTTAATACTTTTGTAAAAAACATCTTAGATGCTGAAGAATTTTTATCAAATATCAGTGTTTTTGGTGAAGTAACAAATTTAAAAATGTCAGGTGGTCATGCTTATTTTGATTTGAAAGATGAATCTGCAATGCTTTCTTGTGTAAAGTTTTCAGCTGGTGATTTGAATATCAAAAATGGTGATCTTGTTACTGCTTTTGGAAAAGTTAATTTTTATGTAAAATCAGGCAGATTGAACTTTATTGTTTCAAGAGTTGCAGCCTATGGTATGGGTGATCTTTATCAAAGGTTTTTAATGCTTAAAGACAAACTTGAAAAAGAAGGTTTGTTTAGAGAAGAAATCAAAAAGGCAATTCCTAGATTTGCAAAGAATATTGGTGTTGTAACAAGTGAAACCGGTGCGGTTATAAGAGATATAATCAATGTTACAAAATCAAAAAACAAATATACGAATATCATTTTATATCCATCAAAAGTTCAAGGTTTGATGGCAGAAGATGAACTTGCAGCAGGTATTGAATATTTTAACACAAGAGAAGATATCGATACTATTATTGTTGCAAGAGGTGGTGGTTCAATTGAAGATTTGGCACCATTTAACACAGAAAAAATTGTTAGAGCAATTTATAAAAGTGAAAAGCCAATAATTTCTGCAGTTGGTCACGAAACAGATTTTACTCTTTGTGATTTTGCGGCAGATTTAAGAGTTCCAACCCCGTCAGTTGCTGCAGAAGTTGCTGTTTTTGATTATAATGAACAAGTTAATACTATTTTTCAGTTAAATGAAAATATTTATTATTTCATAACTAAAAAATTAGATTTATTAAAAAAAGAAATTGTTTCAATTCAAACAGAAATAAACGACAAAACAAAATTAAAAACTGAAAGTTATTCATCAAAATTGTCGCTTGTTATAAAAGATATTGAAACTGAAATGTTAAAAATAAAAATAGATAAAGAAAACAAGTTTAATAATTTGATTTCATTGATTTCAAAGTTGAATCCACTTGAAATTTTGAAAAATGGATATTCAGTTGTTGAAAAACAAAACCAAAGAATTATTTCTTCAAAAATGATAAATGTTGAAGATGAAATATTAGTTAGACTTAGTGACGGAGCTGTTCAAGCAAAGGTCACAAAGATTTTAAAATAGGAGAAAGTGATATGTCATTTGAAAAGTCCTTAGAAAAATTGACAGAAATTAAAGATAAGTTGCAAGATGAAAACATTTCACTTGACTTGGCGATAAAACTTTATGAAGAAAGTGTGGGATACACAAAAGAGTGTCTTGAAAATTTAAAAAGCACAGATGGAAAGATTGTTGCTATTAAAACAGAAATTGACAAACTTATTGAAAAACCATTAGATGTTAGTGAGGAATAATTTATGCTTCAGAGTTTAACAATCAAAAATATTGCTTTGATTGACAACCTTACAATCGATTTAAGCAATGGGTTTAATGTGTTAACCGGTGAAACCGGTGCGGGAAAGTCTTTGATTATAGACTCTCTTGCTCTTCTTTTGGGCGAAAAAGCAGATAAATCACTTATTTCTTATGGCGAATCTTTTGCTTCTGTTGAAGCTGTTTTTGAAACAAACTCTGAATATATTTTGAATAAACTTGAAGAATTTGGACTTGACAGAGAAAATACAATAGTTATATATAGAAAACTTTCTTCTGATGGAAGAAATGAGTGTAGGGTTAATGGAAAAACTTTCACAATTTCAATGCTTAAAACACTAACAGCTCCACTTATGGACTTGCATGGTCAGTTTCAACATCAAGAAATCTTGAAAAATAGCAATCAATTAAAAACTCTTGATGCTTTTGGTGGTTTGCAAACAAAAGAGTTAAAAACAGTTTATAAAGAGTTGTATTATAGATTGCATAAAATCAAAAAAGAACTTTCTAATTTTAATGTTGATAGCAGAGAAAGGGAAAAGTTAATTGATTTGTATAATTATCAAATTAACGAAATTGAAGAAGCTAATTTTGTTGATGGTGAAGAAGAGACATTAAAAGAATTTAGAATGAAAGTTTTAAACCAAGAAAAAATTGCGATTTCACTTGATAGAGTTTCGTCATATTTTGCCGGTGGAAATGATGTTTTTGGAATTGTTGATTTGATAAAAAAGTGTGATTATGATTTTGCTGATGTGATGAAATATTTGCCAGAAAGCGAAGAACTTGCAAACAGAATTTCATCTGCAAGATATGAACTTCAAGACATTGCTGAAACTGTTGAAAATATTAAAAATTCACTTTTATTTGATGAATATTCTGCAAGAGAAAATGAAGTTAGATTAGACCTTTTAACTTCGTTAAAAAAGAAGTATGGTTCATCAATTCCTGAAATTAATGAGTATTTGCAAAAGATTAAAATCGAATATGAAAAACTTATTAATTCAGCTGATATTATTGAGAAACTTGAAAAAGAAAAAGAAAAATTAGAAACTGAAATTTGTGCTGCAGCAAAAAGATTGTCAGACAGAAGAAAAGAGGTTGCAAATGAACTTTCTACTGCTGTTAAAAATGAACTTAATGAGCTTTCAATGAAAGGTTCAAAGTTTGAAATTCAAATTGATTTTGGTTCTCTTGAATCAGCAGATGAAACTGGTTTTGATAAAATTGAGTTTATGTTTACTGCAAACTCAGGTCAGCCACTCAGACCTCTTAACAAAGTTGTTAGTGGTGGTGAAATGAGCAGATTTATGCTTGCAGTTAAAAACATAACAGCAGATATTGATAAAGTTGATACTATGATTTTTGACGAAATTGACACAGGAATTAGTGGCGATACAGCCAATGTTCTTGCTGCAAAACTTGCCAAAATTGGAAGAAAACATCAAGTTATATGTGTTACTCATTTGGCACAGGTTGCAAGTTTTGGAACAAATCATTATTATATTTCAAAGGCAGATATTAATGGTGTTACAAGAACTGCTTTAACTTGTTTAGACGATGCTGGAAGAGTTAGAGAACTCGCAAGAATTATCGGTGGAAATATTTCAGATTTTTCTATTGAACATGCAAAACTTATGCTTTCAGCTGGAAAAAATTATCAATTCGATTAATTTTATATACATAAAAATAAACAAATATCAAAAACTACTTTTATTAGGAGTAGTTTTTTTTATGAACAAATTTTCATTAAAATCATTATTATTAAAAATTGTTGTTGTGATAATTTGTTTGTTTTCATTTTCTACTTCGATTATTAATCCTATTGAAATTAACAAAACACCTGCAAAACTTTGTTCAAATGAGATAGC
>JAZRNH010000002.1:0-24881 GCA_045648025.1 Clostridia bacterium | reverse complement strand
GATATTGAGTAATTACCAAAGATTGATATTCATAAAGAAGTTGAAAAAGAATCAGAATAATTTATTATTTTTTCACTTCGTATACATGAACGAACGGTTGCAATACGTAACCGTTTCTTTATTATAAAAGCAATTTATATTTTAACACATTTGCCAATGACAGAAAAACAAGAACAACCAAAGAAATCAATTTTAAAGAAATGGTGGTTTTGGGTATTAATATTTTTCTTTTGTGTATTTCTTGCAAGTAATATGGATTGAACACCAGCAACAAATACACCAACGCAACAACAAGAAATTAAAAAAGATGTTGTTCAAGAAAGAATGGATCATATCACAGAATTAATGAAAGCAGAAGTTCCAGAATTTGAGAAAGTAGAGAAAATCGAAGATAATGTTATTTGAATATTCTTTACAAACACACCAGATTTATGAATTGAAGATACAATCGATTCAACGACAAGATGACAAGCAAGAAATTTATCACTTGATGTAAATGGTGTTGCGAGTGTGAAAACATTTGTTTGATGAAGTGCGGTGATGTATTGCACAGCAACGAAATGACAAGTGAATGATTGTATGGATTATAGGTAATTCCAAATAAATTAAAAATGAGAAACGGCGAAAACGCCGTTTTTTTCTATAAATTTAAAGCTTTGATATTTGACATTCGTGATTATAATGTGCGTGTTTAAATGAATATAAACATGCATGCAATTATTCTGAATTAATATTTCAAGAGTAAAGAAAAAATCATACCAACAATCAAACTGAATAAATCTTTCACAATTATTCAGTAATGATGTTGTTTTTTCAAAACAAACGTATTACGATTTATACCAAAAAAACGGAGACATTCGCCAATGTGTAAGAAAAATCGCATGATCCACAGCAAGGAATGGAATATATTTGCAAGATAATGACCGCCAAACGGTTGAAGATAATGTTGTTACAGATCAAGTTTTTGATTTATTCAAAGTTCCAACATTCGCAAAATTTAAAATCAAATTTTTCATGAATTATTTATGTTCATGAGAATTATATGCAAAGCCAATTAAAAACGCATTCGGTGAAACAATCAGATTTGATATTATTGATTCAAGAGCAGTTACAAAAATTGTAAGAGATTGAGTAATTGTTTGATATAGTGTTGTTGAAAATTGAACACACACAAAAAAATACAATGCAGACGAAATATGATATTTCAAGTTTGAAGATGACGTAAACAATACTTTAAACTGAATGTGAATATTAACCAGTATATTATATGACGCAGTTCTTGATCTTGAAGCTTTAAAAACAAATTACAGCTTTTACAAGAACAGTGCAAGACCAGATATGATGTTGTTATTGGACGGTAATTTAACCGAAGAAGAACAACAAAACGCCGTTGATATGTTCAATGCACAATTCAAGTGAAGTGAGAATGCACATAAAACAATTGTTGCATGATGAATTGCAGATGTAAAGCAATTATCATTAACAGCAAAAGATATGGAAACCATATCACAAAGGAAAATGACCACAGATAAAATATGCAGTGCATTTGGAGTGCCAAAAGCAATGTTATGATACGTTGAAGATGTGAATTATAATAATGGACAAAATCAAAAGGAAGAATTCCTTGAATGAACAATAAAACCAATGGAAGCAGACTTTGACGCAATATTAAATAAATTGTTGCAGATGTTCAGACCAGATTTATTCGAAAAATATTGGATTAAATCTGATTCAGAACAATTAAAGGAAACGCAAGAATGGTTGAATGGACAAAGAGCAGATGTTCAAAATGGAATTATAACAATAAATGAAGCAAGAATAGATCGTTGACTTGAACCAGTAGAAGATGAAAACGCAAACAAATTGATATTAAACAGAAGCCAAGTGCTTCTTGAAGATTTAGCGTTGGACGCAACTTTACCATGAGATGAATATTAAAACATGTTATCACAAGATTACAGAAACTTATTACGTAAAGAAGCAAAAATATATTCGATTATTCAAAAATCTTTTAAGAAGCAAAGAAAATACCTTGAAGAACATGTAAAAGATTTATACGAAAACCACATTTACATAATAAATATTGAATACAATTTATTACAAAATGAACATGTGCATTTATACCCAGAAGAAAAGAAAAACCGAACCGATGAAATATGGTGAGATGATCCAATGGAATGATTCCGAAGATCAATGTGAATATGAGCATTAATTGAAGAAATGGAGTTACCATTGGAAAAAGTGTTTGAGCGTTGATATAAAACGCAATACAGAAAATTCAGTAAGTTATTAAGAGAAAACCAAATTGAATATTACCCAAACAAGCCAAGTGAATATGCAAATCATCGATGAGAATTAAACCTTTCAAATTATAAGTGAAGCATATCACATACCACAAAACGAGATGTAATAAATACTTTAAAACAATGAATTGATAATCATGAAAGCCGAGACGTAATACAATTAAAGATAAACGCAATTGATGATAAATTGTTTGGATTACCAAGAGCAAGAGCAATTGCAGTAACCGAAACAACAAAAGCGTTTGAATATGGAAATTTACAGCCAATGCTTGCTTTACAAGAAGCATGAATTGAAATGGAAAAGAAGCGGTTGACGGTTGGTGATGATCGTGTTAGACTTGAACACCAACAAGCCGAAGATGAATGACGGTGCGATTTAGATTATATTTACCCAAGTGTTTGAGTTGATATGCCACCGTGATGAGTGAACTGTCGTTGCACAATGCAATACAGAAGAAAAAGGTAATTATTTATTTAATAATTTATATCAGATGAAATTTAAACTTATCAAGGACAAAGAGTTCTTTCAAATCGTATGTGATCAGAAATCCGTTAAAGAAATAATTGACGGTGAAAACAAATCATACGAAATCGAATGATATGCGTCAACCAAAGATAAAGACCGCATGAACGATGTTGTTGAACCAACAGCATTTGAAGAAACTTTAAAGCAATACATGACAAATCCAATCGTATTGTTACAGCATGACATGGACAAACCAATTGGAAATGTAATTGAAGCAAGTATTGACGAAAAAGGATTATTCATAAAAGCCAAAATTACAGAAGATACAGATTGAGTATTTTCAAAATTAAAGAATGGTGTATTAAGAACATTCAGTATTTGATACAGCGTAAAAGATTATGAAACAATCGAAAATGTGGACGCTGAATGAAAATACAGTTACACAAACATTATTAAAGCTTTGGAGTTATTCGAAATTTCTCTTGTTTCAGTTCCAGCCAATCCGTTCGCATTGGTAAAATCTTTTGATTCATGCTTTAAATCAGAAGAAGAAGTTGAAACAAAAGAAGATGAAGAACCAAAAGCAGAAGAAAGTGAAGAAGTTAAAGAAGAAGTTGTTGAAGCAGATAATGAAGAATTATCAGAAGAAGAAAAAGAGCCATTAAATGGTAATGTTGAATTCCATAAAGAAAATGAAGAATGAGAAAACAAAGCAGTTGAAGAAGAAAACAACGAAGAAGAAATCGCCGATGATGACGATACTTCAAATAATGAAGAAGTTGTTGAAGATGAAGAAGAAATCCCAGCAACAGAAGAAGAAATTGAAGAAACAGTAAAAAGCATTGAAGAAGATATTGAAAATAAAGAAGAAAGTGAAGAAAAACCAGCAGATGAAAATTCTGAAATACCAGCAGAAAGCGATTGCGAAGATTCTGAAAATGATGTTGAAACTACATCAGACGAAGAAGCCGTTGATGAAACAGGCAACGAAGAAATCGTTGAAAACAGCAAATCAATTAAAGCTGAAATCAAATGAATTGAAAAAGCTGAATTTCAATCATTTGTAAAATCATTCAATGAAAAATTGAGTGAAAAAGACGCAGAAATCAAATCATTAAAACAACAATTAGCAAATCATCAAGAATTGATGAAATGAACAATTGAAGTATTAATGCAATTAGATCATGCAATAAAAAATACAGCAATTCAATCATGAAGTTCTTATCAAGCACCCGCAACAAAGAACACATGATATTGAAAAGTTGCAGAGCTTTTAAAGAAAATGCAACATAATTAATCTTTTAAATCATTAATTTATTTAATCATGAACCTTAAAGAATTAGCATTACAAGCAAAAAAACTTGCTTGAATAGAAGTTAAAGAAGAAGTTGTTGAAGAAACAAAAGCCAATGAAGTAATGAATACTGGTGCTTCTGGATTCGGAACTGAACTTGTTCCAACAAACGTTGTTCTTGATCCAGCATTGGACATGCTTCCAAAATATTCTTCTTTGTTAAATTTACTTCCATGAAATCATGGAAATAATATGCCAATAAGTGCAAAAGTTCCAGTTATTGGTGAAGCAGATTTATTCGCTGGAAACAGTGAATGGACAACTGGTGCAGTAACTTTCACACCAGCAGATAATTGACCAGATACTGGTGCAGTTACTATTTCACAGTGACAATTCATTCTCTATGTTGATATTTCAAAGAGAGAATTAAATTATTCAGTTGGTGATCTTGAAGCTTTGGTTAGAGATAGAATTAATAAAGCAGCCGCAAGAACAATTGACGCTTCTTTCATAAATTCAGATAACACAGCTTCTGGTTCTGGAAACATCAACGGAACATATTCAGGAAATCCATATTTTACACAGCAAGCAACATGAGTTAGAAAGGTTGGAATTGCAAATACAGCAATTTCAGTTGGAACATTAACAAGTGCTTCAATTCTTGGTGTAAAATGAGTTATCGACGCATGATATCAAGCAGATTTGAATGATCTATTGATAATCGCACCTTCAAATGTTTACGATAAAATGCTTGCATTATCAGAAGTTATCACAATGGACAAATTCTGACCAAATGCAACAATCGTAAAGGGTGTATTAGCAAAAGCATTCGGAATCGATGTTTTGGTTGCAAGAGATTTCCCAGCATTAACAAATACTTCTGGACTTGTTGACGCAACAGCCGCAAACAACACAAAAGGTTCTTTCGCAGTTGTTTACAAACCAGCAATTCAATATGGTTTCGGACAACCACTTGAAATTGAACTTGATCGTGTTGCTGGACATGGAATCAGATTAACAGCAACTTTCGAATTCGGTTTCGGAATTGCAAACAGCACAGCATGACTTGGAAAAACAATCGGATTAGGAGTAAATGTAACTCTTTAATTTGATTAAAAAATATCTTGCACGGTTCTTTATTGAGCCGTGCGAGAATTTATAACATATAATATTATAACCATGACAAAGTTATTAAAAAATATTTCAAAGGAAACACAGCTTGTTGATTGAGAAGAAATTAAAGCATGAGCAACTTTTGAAACAAGGTGGCATGATTCTATTTTAAGGAATTACCCACATCTTTTCGAAGAAGTAAAAGAAGAAGAAAAGAAAGAAGAAAAAGTTGTTGAAGAAAAACCAGCGAAAAAATCAACAAAGAAATAATTTATAAAATATTATAAAAACAATGTATTCAAGTTTATCACAATTCAAAGCTTATTTATGAATCGATAGTGCAGATACAACAAAGGATTCACAATTAACACTTGCATTAAACAGTGCATGTGAATTATTGAATCATATTTGCGGTGTTGACAGCTTCGATCAATGAGAATATGAAGAACAGATTGATTTGAGAAAAGTGTATACAAATTCTTTTTGATACAACATATTTTTGAAAAATAAACCAGTTCAAAGTATTTCAAAAATCAATGGATCAGATTATTCATGAGTGAGATGAACGGATTACATGGTTGCAAATCAAAGAAGAATTATTTTTAAATCGCTTGATACAAATTCAGATTTCGGATTTATCACTGTAAATTACACAGCTTGATATAATAGAAATAATGAATGAGTAGATGAATTACCAGATGATTTAAAATTAATTGAAATGATCCTTGCATGTTGAAAATTATCAGATGAATTAAAATCTGAATTAAATATTTGAGTTTCATCATATAAATTATGAGATGAACAAATTGTTTACGGTTGAAAAACAACAGACCAAACAATTGATGAAATATATTTCAGTTTTAAAATCATGCTTGATAAATTCAAAAATTTTACATTAGCAATATAAACATTCATGATATTATATAATAAAACGGCAACAAGGTATTGATACCAAAAAAACCAGTATTGAGTTTCATCGTATGATTCAGAATGAGTAAGATTTGCGTGTAATGTGCAACCTTTGGATCAATCAGACGGATTTGATGAAGCAACAGTTTATAAAATGAAAAAATTGTATTGTGAGTATTCATGAAATGTTGTTTGAGACAAAATTGTTGTTGATTGAACAGCATATATTGTGAAATCAATACAAAGCTGGAATGGATCAAAAAGAAAATTTTACAAAATTATAATGTCTGAAAGTGAATGAAATTAAACTTGCAATGAGATATACAACAATTGATGTGATTGAACGATAAAGTAAATGCAGTTGTTCAAATTATATTGGTTGATGTATGAAATGAAATTACAAACAACGCAAAGGAAAACGCACCATATTTAACATGATCATTGAGAAAGAGTTTAAACCAAGATTTCAATTCAATCAATAGATGATTCGTGGTGGTTGGTTCACCTTTGGATTATGCAAGTTTAAGAGAATATTCAAACAGAAAAAACCCACAAACAACATTCTATTTGAAAAGAGCGTTCACGGAACATATGGACACAATAAATGATATAATTTTGGAAGATTTACAAAGTAACATGAAAAAGTAAATGACAGAAACAACATATTCATTCAAGGCAATATGAGACGCATTATATAATAAAATGCTTGAAATCGCAACGTGAGAAACGGCAAGAATTTGAGCAGTTTATAATCATGACATAAAGATTGAAGATTGAATAAATTTACCAGCAATTATCATTACCCCAGATAATGGAAATGTAAAATATCTTGATTCTTGCAGTTATCAAACAGAATTGAATTACAAAATAAGATTAATTGATAGAATTCAGAAAAATTTTTCAGAAGTTGAAGATAATATGAGAGTTGTTGCAGATATGGTGATTCAGAAATTAAAAGAAATTGAAACTATTGTTTGGAATAATGATGATTGATACACGATAAAGTGTGAATACACATATAATTGGTGATTTGCAAATACGCAAGAACCATTCAGAGTGTTCGAAGTCAATTGTTCATTTACGGCAATGACAAAATAATTTATATCATAAAAACAATAAATCATGGCATGCAAATGATGTAAAGAAAAGAAACCAGAAATCGAACAACACGTAAAAATCGTGAACGATAATGGTGTAAGGAAATATTCATTTCCAAAATGGTGATTAATCATTGAATGAAAAACAATGATTGAAGCATTGGAAAAAGCAAGGGAAATTGTTCAGAAAAAATCTGAATGAAAAGATGAAGAATAAAAAACCTTTTAGCATTTAATTAATTACAAAAATGGTATACATCGGAAGATTATCAGCAATTTGACTTGGTAAAGAAGCAACAAGATGAACAGCAGTTGCACCAAGCGTATGGATTGCAAAAAAAAGCGGAGTTTTAAACCCAAGCATTGAAAGTGTAACAGACGAATCATGATACGGAGTAATCGACGGAGTTTATAATTCTTTCACAACAAAGAATTCATCAAACTTAACAATTCAAGGAGTTGCAAAAGATTATTCAATGTGATTCTTTTTACTCGGTGCTTTGTGAAAATACACAAAAGTTTATGCGGTTACTGGAACAGTAACATGATGAACACCAGCAAGATGAGATGTTACAACATGATGAGCAACTTTGAAAAAGATAATAAATGATTGAGTAACAACATATTATTATTTCGACAAAGATGTTTCATGAAGTGTTACAAATGGAACATGGACAATATCAGCAACAAAATCACACGCTGGACATTTCTTTGAAGTATTACAAAACAATACACACCCAACATTTACACTTTATGATGATGATCCAGTTGCTGGAAGTTACGCACCATATTGTATGATAAATAATTTGGAATTATCATGTGAAGTTGCAGATTATGTAAAATTCAGTGCAGAATTTATGTGAAAGCAAATGCAACCAATACAAGGAAGCGTTACACCAGCATATGCAACTGAAAACGAATTTACAGCAAGCATGGCAGGTGTAAAATTTGCAAATGATGAAGCTTCATTGAATAGTGCAAGTGAACAATGTATGCAAAATTTCAGAATTGCAATAAATAAGAATTTAACAGATGTTCAATGTTTCGGTGATACAGATATTGCAGATATTTATAATCAGCAATTCGGTATTGAATGAGACTTTGAAGCAGTATACGAATCAACAACATTACGTGATTACGTATTAAATTCAGAGAAAAAAGCCGTTAGGTTCTACGCAATAAATACAAATGCAAGTGCTTTGGCAACATGAGTTTACCCAGCAATTTACGTTGATTTAATGAAAGTTTGATTCAGTGAATGGACAAAAACAGATTCAAACGATGAAATCATTAAACAAACAATGTGATTTACTGGACAATACAGCAATGATGACGGAACATCAATTGAAGTATTATTATTAAACAGCGATTCAGTTTGATATTAATATATCACGTGCTTGCAGTTTTTCCTTGTTTATCTGTAAGCACGTATTTAAAACAAGGCTTCTTTAATTCTTAAACAAGGAAAACATGAAAGTAACAATTAACGGTGCAGAAAAAGAAATCACCATTTCAAACGTTTATACAAGAAAAATCGATCGTGAATACAATGATATTCTTTTGGATTGATTGAAAGCAACACCACAACAATTACAAGCGTGAGAAATCGAAATCACAATTGCAAATTGACAAAAAGCAAACGATTTTTTGATTGTTTCAATGACAAATTTAACAGCAGAAGAAGTTGATTGATTGACGGTTGAAGATTACGAAAAAGTTCTGGAAGAAGTGGAAAAAATGAAAATACCCAGTAAGAAATAATGAAATTCTTGAACAATTCGCAAAAACATTACGTTCATGAAAATGATTGAGTAAAGAACACCGTGATTATATATTGATTAAAGAATTATATCATTGCAAGCCGTCGGATTTAGACAATGAAAGTGAACATGTTCTTAATCTACACTTTGCAATGATCCAAGAAGAAAGAAAACGGGAACATATTCAAGCAGAAAGAGAAAAGCAAAAATCCAAAGTTTCATCACATAAAAAATAATCCACATGGCAAGCACAGAATATGATTTAAAACTTAAAATATCAGCAGATAATCAAGCAAGCAAAGAGCTTGATAATGTTTCGAAATGAGTTTCGAAAATCGAACAGCAAGCAACAAAGTTGCAGAATTGATTTTCATGGTGAAAAAATACCGAAAAAACATTAAAGCAAATTTGAATTACAGCAACGGCAGTTGCATGATCAATGGCTTTATTGTGAAAAAGTTTTATCAGTGCTTCAATAGAAAACGAACCTTTACAAAGAAGTTTCGAAAGATTATCACAAAGTGCATGAATTGCAAGTGACGAAATGTTGAAAGCAATGAGAAAAGCTTCAAAATGAACCGTTGCAGATACACAATTAATGGCACAAGCAAACAAAGCATATTCATTATGAATTGTTTCAAATGTTGAAGATATGTCAACGATTATGGAAATTGCACGTGTAAAGGGGCAAGCAATGTGAAGAACAATGGAAGAAGCTTTGGACGATATTGTAACATGATTATGAAGATGATCAGTTCAGATTTTGGACAATTTGTGAATCGTTATTAAACAAAGTGAAGCACAAGAGCTTTACGCAAAACAGCTTTGAAAAACTGTGGATCAATTAACAGAAGCAGAAAAGAAGCAAGCATTAACAAATGCAGTTGTTGCACAATGAAAAAAGGAACTTGCAGAAGCTGGTGAAGTTCAAGAAACAATGCAAGAAAAATTGGCAAGAGTAAACGCACAGTGGGAAAATATGAAAAATACAATTGGTGACGCATTAATACCAGTTGTTGATAAATTATTAAAGGCAGTTACACCAATTATTGAAAAAGTTGTTGGTTGGATTGAAAAGAATCCAAAATTAACAGCAACAATTTTTACTGTAATCACAGCGGTTGCATGATTAACAGCAATAATTTCATGATTGGCTTTGGCTTTACCATGATTAATGACAGCATTTACATTATTGAGTTGACCAATTTGACGAATAATTGCATGAGTAACGGCATTATGAGTTGCATGGGCAACGAATTTTTGATGAATTAGAGAAAAAACGCAAGAAGTGATTGATAAAATTTCGGCAGTTGTAAAACCACGAATTGAAAAATTCCAAGCGTGGCGGGAAGAAAATTGAGAAACTGTAAAAGAAATATTGCGTGGTTTATGGGACGCAATTTGAAATATTTTTAGTGCTTGACTTGATATTATCGGTTGAATTCTTGAATGAGCATTTAAAACGATCGATATTTTAATGAAAGTTTTTGCATGAGATCGAGAATGAGCATGGAATTGAATTGTCGATTTAACAAAAAGCACACGGGAAACAATCCAAAAAGTAACAGAAGATTTGTTTTGACCATTGCTTGATTGGATTGCGGAAAAATTAACAAGTGCATGGACATGGATTACTGAAAAGGTAACAGCAATTAAAGATTCAGTTGTTGGAATATTTACAGCATTATGGGAAGCTTTAAAAATGTGATTTGAATTCTGGATCGCTTTATTCACATGAGATTGGGAAAAGGTGGCAGAAATTTGAAACACAATGGCACAAAATATTGATACAGCATTAACAAATGCATTCGGAACAATGCGGGAAAATATCAAATGAAAATTCAGAGAATGAATTGACACGGTTCTTGGTTGGGTTGAAAGTTTTGTTGGTGCTATTGAATGAGTTGTTGAAAGAATCAAGAACGCATGGAATAACGTAAAAAGTGCGGCACAAAGTGTAGTTTCAAGTGCAAAATCAAAATATGACAGTGCGGTGGCTTCATTAAAAAGTTTGGTTTCATGATGAAAAGCTGGTTGATGACCAGTTACAGTGTGAAATACATATTTGGTTGGTGAGAAATGACCAGAGCTTTTCGTTCCAAACCAAAGCGGAAAAATAATTCCAAATAATGAAATTACAAATAATAATTGAATAACAATTAATATTTCATGAGTAAGTGTGAGAAATGATAATGATATTCAAGAGCTTGCAAAAGAAATGATCAGACAAGTAAAACTTGAAAAGAATTTCTGAATTGCATAAAAATTTACATCAAAGTATTAAAACACAATGGACGATATATTACTTAACAGCGGTTTATTATGAAGTTCACCTAAAAAGAAATCATGAAAAGGTGCAGATAGTTGAATGTTTATTTTCAATTGATACAATTTACACAATTGAACAACAAGGCGTGTAATAAATTCAGATCATGATGATTTGTGAAGCATAGCTTTTGAAACATACGATTACCCAAGAGCAGATTGATGAAACGCTTTGAGTAAATATTACAGAACAAAAACAATCAATATCACAATGAGTTTATCAGCACCAACGTGAGAATGATTAAATGATTTGATTGATGAATTAAAATTCCAAACAAGTAAAACACAATGATATTTGGACATCATTATTAATTGACTTGTAAGGAGACGGGAAGCAACTTTGACATGATTGAGATTCGGAAGACAAAATTATAATGTAAATTTCTTGCAAGATGTAACATTATCTTTCAACTGTGTGAATCCTTTGGCATTCAATTTAACAAGTATTACAAACACATACCCTTGAATTAGTGGTAATTATGCAACAGAAATAAATTACACGTGAAAGGTGAACTGTTACCCAACAATTTACTTAATCGTGAAAGCAGAAAGCGGTTTAAATTCATTCAGTATTGATATGAACTGATATATTTTCACCGTTTCGCAAGAATTGTTACCATGAGATTTTATAATAATTGATTGAGAAACAAAACTTGTAAAATTGAATGGTGATGTGATTCCATATGATTGACCATTTCCAGTAATTGAACCATGATTAAACCACATTGAAATAAATCTGAATTCATGAGCTTTGGCAAATTACGATATGACTTTTATTTATAAAAAGTTCTTCTTGTAATGAATAGATACGATATAAAAATATATGATAAAACGTGAGTATATCAAAAAACAATAAATCCAAACGTTGTTATGAATGATATTAATTTTTCTGAAAACGTGAATTGATGACAATGACAATTGAATTTAAACCTTTCTTTGAGCTTTTGAGATACAACATTTCATTGATGAGAAATTATCAAAGTGATCTTGTATAATGAAAGATACAAGCAAGGAAAACAAATTTACATGTGATACGTAACACAAATTTCAAGAAAATATGATGTGAATAAATGATACATAAGCATTGTATGTCTATGAATCGCAAGTTTATTAAATGCAGTTTTATTCACATGAACTTATAATTGAACAGTTGAATATGTGTTGAATGCAATAATTACAGAATTCAACAACAATTATTCATGAAATTTAATCACAATATGAAGTATTGATCCATATACAGAAAATATAAATGTTTCTTTTGATAATAATACAACATGTGCAAAAGCAATTAATACAGTAAACGATATTGCGAATTATTATTGGTTCATCGATTCTGAATGAAAATTTTATTTCAGAAAAAAATTTACACAAACAAATCACATCGTTGCAAATCAACAAGTGGTTGAAAGTATGGATTTGAATTATGATATTGAACAAGTTGTAAATAGAATATTCGTTGAAAGAAAAGATTGAACAATAAAAGTTTATGAAGATTCAGATTCACAAAATCTTTACTGAATCAAAGAAAGATACGATAAACAGCAAAATATTGTTGATGTAACAACGCAAGATGAATACTGAAATAATTATTTGGAACAATACGCAACACCAAAAAACGCAAGCACAATCGTAATAAATGCAGAATATGATATTGAATCAATTATTCCGTGAGATACTGTAACGGTGGTGAATAGTGAATACAGTATTAAAAATTTGTTGATTGAAAAAATCAAATACACACCAACGAAAATTACATTAACACTTGAAGAAACTGAAACGTTGCGAAGTGTTATCAGTGATTAAGTTGTTTTTTTACTTTATATACATACAAAACAATGACGTTTGTAAAATTCCAAAACAGCAATAATGCAAACAGCACCATGATTGCGGACATATCAGCAAGTGCAACGGCATTATTAATAAAAGATTGAGACCAATCTTTATTTCCAACGACATTTCCATTTCTTTTAACTCTTGAACATTGCGATTCAGATTGAAATGTAATTTTACGTGAAATCGTAAAAGCAACAGCAAGTAATCAGAATTCATATACAATCGTTAGATGAGCTTGAACATGTGTTCAAGATGATACAGCTTCAAATAGAAGTCAAGATAATACAGCACATGCATTTTATGCATGAGACAAAGTTTCACTTTACCGAACAGCGGAACAAGTAAAAGACATTCAAGATAAACTCGAATTGTCTGTAAACGATTCTTCAATTGCTGGTGAATACGACAGCACGGCAACATATAACGTTTGAGATGTTGTAATGTATAAATGAGATCGTTATTCATGTTCAACAGCAGTTGCAACACCAGAAGCTTTTGATAGCACAAAATGGACAAAAGTTTCAGTTCAATACGATCTTGATACAATGCAAACAGAAATTGATGACTTGGCAAGTCAAAGCGGTGCAAGTGATCACCTTGAAGATGAATGATTGGTTGGTTCGTATTACGAAATTACAGATACAATGTTTCGTCAACTAACAACTGTATATGATAATGCAAGTGTTGAAGCAAAAGTTTGAGATTCAAACACAGAAGCAGAATTACATATTCAAAGGCAAGGTTCATGAGTTGCAAGCAATCAATTAAAATTGAAAGTAAAAATGTGATGATCACCAACAACGGATCTAATCGTTGAAGTGAGAAAATGAATACCAGTAATTAATTCAAATAAAAAATATTCATACTGGTATGGTGATTCAAATAATGTAATTGCAAGTGCAACATTACCATACACAACTTTTAGCAGTGCATGGCAAGAAATAACAGTTGCATTAAACAATTCTTTTGGTTGAACTGAATGAGAATTGCTTGATGTTGTTATTTATCAAGCAAATCACATCGTAAATGCAAGTAATTATTATGTTGTTGCATGTGATTCAACACAGCAATCAGACGCATTCCAATATTTGAAAATTGCAAATGATCTTGAAACAGTAAAGCAAAGTGGAGAAATTCCATATTGTGTTTCAGATTGATTCGCAAGCATATTATTAACAAGAGTTACAACAGCATGAGCGTATGCGTTACCAAGAAACTTAAAAACGCTTTGAGAAAAAGCAAAATTAACAACGTTTGGAAGACACACGGACGGTGTTTGGCTTGATCATAAAGATGAATCAACAATTGAATATGTGCATGGTGGTTATAAAACACGAACTGTTAAATGGAGTGAAACATCGTCACCAGCAAGTGCATTCGTTGATTATGAAGATGACGCAGAATGAATGACACAATGAAGTTCTGATTGGGACACAATATTCGGTTTTGAATGAGTAAGATTAAATGTTGCATGAAAAGAAACATGAAAAGTTGATTTAACAAACATGAGTTCAGAAAGTGGATTGACTTCATGAGATAATGTAATGGTAAAATTTCCAATTCGTTGAATCAAGATGTCAAAAAGTTGAAGCACAGTTACATTATCAATTACAAATAATCCAAATGCAGAAGATGAATGATTCCAATATTTTGCACATTCAAGATGAACTTTATCAAATCCAATCAAAAAATCAGCATTTTACATGTGAGTTTATGAATGATCTGTAAGTAGTTCAGTTTTAAAATCTTTGTCTGGTGCAACTGTATATACAAAAGATAACGGTAATGCAACAATGCAAGATTTCATAAATTTTGCACGTGCAAATGATAATAATGATTGAAGTGCTTGATACGATATTGTTTGATTCTATCAAAGAATGTATATCAACGCATTATACATGATGAAATATTGTAATCTTGATTCGCAAGCAACAATTGGACAATGAATCGTTTCATGATCAAAACAAGTTTCATGATGAAGTAATTCAATTGCATGAGCAACTGGTTGAAACACATGAAATCAAACAAGTTATATGAAATTATTCTGAATCGAAAACTGGTGGTGAAATGTTTCTGAATGGCTTGGTTGATTATGCACAGATTGAAGCAAGAATCTTTGGACAGCTTTGAGTGGATTTGTTGGAGATATTAAAACAACTTCACCATACGAAAACACTTGAACAGCGATTTCACATACATGATCATATTATTGTTTATCAAGTATTGCATGAAATAACAAAGCAATGTTTGCACCACTTGCAACTGTAAATAATACAAATTACAACACATATTATAGCGATTATGCGTATGTGGCTGCTTCTCGTTTGGCTCCTGCCGGTGGTTATTATGGTTATGGTGCGAGTGCTGGTGCTTTTAATCTGAGTGTGGGTGATTCCGCTTCGAGTTCGCATGCGAGTATCGGTTCTCGCTTAATGTTCCTTTAAACGAGCGTAAGCGAAGTTCCCCTTTCCCGCCGTTTATCGGCGGTAAACCACTTCAACTCTGCCGAAGGCTTTTACATCATGCAAATAAAAAACATGAAAATTACAATCAATATTGAAAAGGAAGAAAGAAAACCAGTTGAATATGAATTGGATTGTTATTGACAGCGAAGTAAAACGGAATATTCAGAAGATGAAGTGATCATAAATATACATGAAAAAGAAGAAGATAAACCAAAAACAAAATATGAAAACAAAAAAGGAATGGGGTATTAAAGCCCCGTTCCTTTGGGTTATATGGTCGAAAGCGAGTGAATATAATACGTTTTCGCCTTTGTTGGCTATACAAAAAAGTGGAGACAAACCATGTATAAGCTCAATGGGGTAAGTAACAAAAGCGATAATGCGAATGTGAATGCTTCTCGTTTGGCTCATACCAGTGGTAATTATAGTAATGGTGCGAATGCTGGTGCTTTCCATCTGAATGTGAATAATTCCACTTCGAATTCGAATACGAATATCGGTTCTCACTTAACGTTCTTTATAAATTCCCTATTTTAATTTAAAACCTATGATGTGCTTGATTTTTCCCAAAAGGTGAAATCAAGATGTGTTAAATGATAGCTATATAACCCCGCCCCTTGGCGAAACATAAAATTACTGGGGAGACTGTATTGGTAATTATATTCATGTAAACCACTTGGTATTAACAATGTTTATCTCTAAATATAATGAAAGTTCGGTTGTAAAGGAACATTATAGGTAAAAACAAAATCGTAAATGAAAAGATACTGAAACATTTATGAAAAAATTTATGATCTCGAAAATCTTAAAGAAGCACACAAACAAGCAAGAAAGGACAAACAATTATACAGAGAAGTAAAAATGGTAAATGCAAGCGAAGAATATTTTTTAAAGAAAATTCAAAAGCTTCTGAAAGAAAGAAAATATCATATTACAGAAAAAGATTATTCAGTTTCAACAATTCGAGACAAAACAAAAACAAGAGAATTGCGAAAACTTAAATATTACCCACACCGTATTATTCAGCGGGCGATCATGTTACAGATTGAAAAATATTTCATGCAAGTATTTACAGATTTTACATGTGCAAGTGTAAAATGAAGATGAATGACACATGTAATGGAATTAATGGACAGATACATGAGAGACAAAGAATGAACGGCGTATTGTTTAAAACTTGATATTTCGAAATTTTACCCAAACGTGAACCACAGAATTTTAAAGAAACTATTGAGAAAGAAATTTAAAGATAAAGATTTGTTGAATATATTGGACATGATTATTGATTCATTTCCATGAAAAAGATGATTACCAATTTGAAGTTATTTATCACAATTTTTAGCAAATTTTTATCTTTCATATTGCGATCACTGGTTAAAAGAAGTGGTAAGGTGTAAATATGTTGTAAGATATATGGACGATATTGTTATTTTATGAAGCAATAAAAAGCGGTTAAGATATGTTTTTCGTAGATTAAAATGATATTTGGACGGTTGCTTGAATCTTAAAATTAAACCAAATTATCAAATATTCCCAACTGGTAAAAGATGAGTGGATTATGTTTGATACAGATATTTTTACGGTTACAAATTATTGAGAAAATCCACAGCACGAAAATTTAAAAAGAAAGCATTACATCTGAAAGAAAAACAAGAAATGTGAATTTGCTGGAATTTCAGAGAATGGTGTGCAATGAATAGTTATGTCGGGCGAATGTTTCATTGTAATTCATACAGATTATTTGAAAAATATGTTGATCCAATAATACCCAGCATGAACAGATATTATTATTACGAAATCGGAAATAAGAAGAAAAACAAACTGAAAAAGTATTACAGAAAATTGATAAAGAAGAAATACAAGTCAAGAAAGTAAATTTAAAGCTTTGATATTTTGATTTCGTGATTATATTATACATGACAAAATTTTACTTTTTACGTAAAGCAAAATGAAATTATCAGCAACAACAACCAGTTCATCAATAGTTGATTTAATTAATGATGATGAAGTATTAGCATTAATTGAAGCAAAAAGGAATGCAAATGAACCAATTGAAATCGAAATAAGTGTTTGATCATGAGATTCAATTTTTGTTGAAACAATAGACGATGAAGCTTCAACAACAGATTCTTATGAAGTAACAAGCACATTCAGATTTAAAACATATCAATTGGATCAAGTTTTTGTGATTGCAAGTGACAGCACAGATTTTAACATTCAAATCGTTTGATAAAATGGAAATTTCACCAGATACAAGCTTAATTATAAATCTTTGAACGCTTATTGCATGTGCATTCTTTTTGTGGAAATTGAGTGCAAATATTACAAAATTCAAAGAAAAAACCGAAATGGAATTAAAAAGTCACAATGAAAGAATAAATGAAATCGAATCATTGGACTTAAAAGCAATATTAATGAAAATTCAAACAGATATTGAGCGAATAAGAGAAAATATGCACAAATAACATTAAACGTTGCAGAAAATTTTTTACATTCAATTAATACCTAATGAAACGAATTACAAAACTTTCAGTTACAAAATTGGTTTTATTATTATTGGTAATATCATTAATTGTAATTGAATTATACAAAGTTTTTAAAGGTTCAGAATTAGATCAGATTTTTGTTGATACTGTATTAATGGTTATTTCTTTTTACTTTGGACAAAAAGGAATAAAATACGAAAACGTGGATTCAATAATGGAAGAAGAAAACAAGGAATAATCTTTTATTCCATATATAATACGATGAAATGAAAAATAATCATGATCGTATTGATCATATTAATAATTGTGACGGCGTGCAGTATAAATTGGTGCGTGTAATTGACAAAACAGAAACAGACATACACCATATAATGTGAAAATGTAATAAAGCGAAATACAATACGAATATTGACGAAAATAAAGTAAGGATTTCAAGAAGATTACATGTTGCATTAAATGGATTTTTTGGAGACAAACAAAACCCAAGAGACCAATTAAAGCAAGTATTCGAAATTGTAAAACCAGTATTAAGTGAATGAGTAAAACAAGAACTTTATACAATACTGTATGAAGCAGATGATGAATTGTTTTACATACCAGAATTATTGAAATGAAAGAAAAAGAAAAAATAAACGATTACGAATATAAACATTTAAGAATTTGCAAGCATAACATACAACGTGAAAGTTGCAGAAATTGTTTATTTGAAGTGCTTTGTAGATTAGAATGAAATGATATTCACGATCAAAAGAAGATTTCAGAGCAGAAATGATAAAGAAATTTTTAAATTATAATAATAAAAACATGGACGAAGAAATTATTTACGGTTGTTTATGAACTGGTGAAGAAGCAACCGATTATGTATTATGTGACGGTGATATTGATATATTACCAAAGCT
The DNA here is from genome assembly GCA_045648025.1 of Clostridia bacterium. GTDB lineage: Bacteria > Bacillota > Clostridia > Christensenellales > UBA1242 > RGIG1681. The sequence goes on along the minus strand of JAZRNH010000002.1, from coordinate 5,931 downwards.
TTATAAACAAGATGAAGTCAGATTTGAATACAACCAAGCAAATCAAAGTTGGAGTAAAGTTTCATGCACAATATTCAGTGCAATGTGAATGCTTTCAGATTTGATGAATTATGAATTTTCACTTGATGAATTACAAGAAGTTGACGAATTATCATACACAAAATGAAGAATCCGTTGACATGGTTGGTATGTAAAAAGTGCGGTTGATCTTGTTTGTAAATGGTGGAATGAAAAACATGGTGATTTATGAAAAGTTGCATATTACAGAGTTTCAAAATATTCAGATATGGTGGATCAGATACTTGAAAAATGATACACAATAAACGGTAATTTTTGCCCAACAGCAGAATACAGCCAAGATTACAGAAAAGACGCAGTATTGGATTGAGTAGATTTTTGAGTAAACACCAACGGACATGCAATTGATATAATCTGGAATAATTGAAAAAGAAGCACAAAAGATTCATACAAATGAAGAAAAACAAGCGATTGAAAAAAAGATTGTAACAGATATGAATTAAAAAATCCAATATCAAAATTAACAAATTATGGAATGCGGTATTATGTATTTACAAAGGTTGCAGAAGATAACCTTGAAGAATTAAAAAGGTTGAATGAAATTAAAGCAAAGATAAACGAAATAATGCCAATCAATTCACAGTTGCGACATTTAACAAATTCAGAACCATATAAAAATAAATTACATGAAGCAAATAATATGTTACGTGAATGGTTGGATTATATCAATTGAGAAATAATAAATCTTTCATAAAAAAAGATTTTGCAATTTATGTATATTTCTGTAATATATCGTTGCAAATGTGTAGACAGAACGCAAGTTCTGTTTTCTTTTTTTATCTGAAAAATTAAATCAGACAAAGAAAATCTGAATTCTATCTTGATTTCACTATTGACAAAAATTAAAATATATTTATTGCATAAGTAAAAAGTAGAACCAAATATATTTATTTGTTTATTTTTTCAAAATGAAAAATTTACTTTATAACTTTTTGCAATATTCAAAGGACATAAAATTCTATTCAAACGACACATTAACACATTTTAAATATGATATTTTAAAACTTATTGAATATTTGAAATATCGTAAATGAAAAATGGAAATAAACATTGAAGATATAAGATTACAGGAGTGTATTGAGCGGTTGGAAACATACAAAGAAACAAGAAATGTTTCACAAAGCACACTTGCCACGCTTTCAAATTCAATGCGTCAATATTTCAAATATTGTGCAATGATGTGAGAAAAGATTTGATTCAATGTTGAACAATTACCGATCATAAAAAAAGAACATAAACCATTTGATATGATGAAAAAAGAAGAATACGAAATATTAATTCAAGCACCATTATTTTATGAAGAAAAAGAGATCATCGCAGAAAGAAATCAATTAATAATCGAAATTCCATACAGAACATGATTACGCCGTTCTGAAATATTACGTTGTAAATTTGAACATTTCCACAATGAAAATCGTCAATTTCAGATACTTTGAAAAGGTGGTTATCATGATCGAGTATTTTTTACCGAAGAATTAAGAAAAAAAGTATTAAAATATGAATCAGATTTAAAGGAATATACAAAGAAAAGACCGTTTAAACAAGATTTTCTTTTTGTTTGACTTGATAATAAAAACCGATGAAACCAGCTTGCACCAAAATATATTAATATCATGTTTCATAAATATTCAGAAAATCTTTTAAAGGAATGAAAAATTACAAGATTATTACACCCGCACATGGAACGCCACGCATTCGCCACAAATTGCGTTTATGCTTGATTATCACAGCAAGCAACCACCCGTTTAATGCGTCACCGTGATCCAAAAACCACTGAATGATATTATCACATGAATGATACATGGTTAAAATCACAATTTGATAAAATATCATAACATATTTTTTTCAAAAGTAAAATTTTTGGAACTTTTCGGAAAAATCGAATAGTTGAAAAATATAATTCAGAACTGTAATTTTTCATTGCAGTAATTTTCTTATTAAAAAAGTGCAAAAAAATTTGACAAATAAAAAATTTTTCTTATACTTGATATTGTCAAACAAGATATTAACACATTTGCTGAAATTTCTTGATCTTGTTATTCATTACTCTAATCGGTCGGATTGTTTCCCCACACTCATCATATTGAAGATATCTGTGTGTTAGAGTAAATGAATAAATATATAAGAAACCAAGCGGTGTGATAATATCACATCGCTTTTTCGTAATTACTTATGCAAAAAGGTTCTACAATAAAAAGCATGTAAGTTTGACAAAGAAAACAGAGCTTGCGTGCGTTTCAAAGCAACCATACGAATCAGTTGGGGAAATCAGCACGCAAGCGATCCAACTGGTTCATATGGTTGTTTTAATTTGTTTCAGTTCACATATGAGCCGTTGCACCACTACACACATTTTATTTTCTAAAACAAGGTTCTACAAATGAATGAAGAATTAGAAAGAATTACGATTTTCAATTCTTATGTAAGAAGCATTGACCAGCTTGCAAGATGAGATATGCAACTTGCACAAGAGCTTTCTTATTGGATCATTCAATTCTGAATTAAATGAATCGAGCCACCAGCAGATTCAAACCCGTTCATGCTTTCAGTATTCGAGCAAATCAAAGAGCCGTTAATGAATGGAAGAAAAAAATCAATGAACGGTAAAACAAAATCAAAATCAGATGAAGAAGAAATCAAAGAAGAAACGGAAATTGAAGAAAAAAAATCAAAACAAAATCAAAATGAAATCAAAACTGAATCAAAAGAAAATCAAAACGAAATCAAACCGTGACAAAATATAAAATATAAAAGAAAAAAGAAAAAAGAAGAAAATAATATTTCATTATCTAACGATAATGAAAGTGCAAGCACGGGAGATTATTGAGATTCAGAAATTAACGAATGTTTAGAAATTATCAAATCGTTTAATGGTTGAATTATTGATTGAACGCAAAAATCAAATCGTATTCGGTGAAAAAATTTAATTTGAAAACTTAAAAAATCGGAATTTGTGCAAAATCAAAATTACACACGGCAAAACACTTTAACGGCGGTGTTAAACGTGGTTGCACAAAACAAGTTTTATGTGAGCAAAATCACATCACCAGAATTGATTTATAAAAATTTAGCAATTTTATTTCAAGTTTGCAGACAAGAATGAATGAATCAAACACCACAAATTGAAGTGCTTTAAAGGTTTACAAAGAGTTGACGTTTGTAATTACAAGGGACGGTGATGTTTATACAACAACAGCCACACCAGATCAGATTTCAAAGCTTTGTGAAAAATCAAGGTTCTTGAAATTGTGAAGTGATTACATTGCAGTTGATAGAATTAAAAAATTAACCGTAAAGCCAGCAGATGAAATCGACAATGCATTATTGCAGATTTCAGACAAAAATTTACGTGCAAGAGTTCAAGCGGAAGTTGATGAAAGAAGAAGAACATGATCACGCTTGAACATGGAAATTTATAAAAACATTTTAGATCGTTTCTCGAAATAAACATGCCAAAAGAAGAAATCGAAAGACTTGAATGAAAAGTTGGATTCAAGCTATTCATCAGACGTGTTGGTTTAAAAAACTTTGATGAATATATGCAGTTATTCGGTAATGATCGAGCAAAAAGACAAACAGCGGTTGAGTGGTTTATTTAAGAATACCCAAACCAAGCAAATTAATTTTATATCAGTTATTAAGCGAAAATGACAGATAAAGAAACACCAAAATTAAATTTATTCATGAAAATTCAAACCGTAAAAAGCAGATTGCTTCAAGCGAATTTGAAGAAATCATGAGAAAACAAACATGCATGATTCAAGTATTATGAGCTTTGAGACTTTTTACCAGCCATTGTTGAATTATGTAAAGATAACGGATTATACACACAAGTATTATTCGATAACGAAACAGCAACATTATTGATTATTGATTGTGATGATCCAACACAAATTGTTCAATATACATCACCAATGCGTGACGTTGATTTGAAATGATGTCAACCGATTCAAGCATTATGAGCGGTTGAAACCTACCAACGCAGATATTTATATTTGAATGCGTTTGATATAGTCGAGAATGATACGCTTGACGCAGTTGCATGAGATGATAACAAGCAACCAAAGAAAGCAGAAGTAAAAAAATTCAGTAATGAAGATTTGGAAAGATTAAAAGCAAAAACAGATTATTTGAAGAAATTTGCAACATCAGATGATTTGTTAAAGGACATTCAAAAGTTCTTTTCAGTAGATAAGGACATGAAAATGAAAATTGCAGATGTTCGAGCAGAAGTTCCAGAAGATAAACCAGCAGAATAATTTACATCTTAAAAAACAAGGTAATGACAAATCAAGATACAATTGAAGAATTCGATGTTGCAGAATTATTACAAAAGCAAGAAAGCAACGCAAACGAAGTCGATGAATTAATATCAAAGCATGAAAAATTCAAAGCCAAATGATTGAAATTAACGGATCAAGATATGTTTGATCGGGTTGCTTTATGGGAAAATATGAAAGATAAAATTACAGAATTAAAAAGCACCTATTATGAAGAAAAGCAACAAAACGACGTTAAAAAAGGTGCAAGAATGGTTGAATTAAAAGCAATGTTGAACGAACAATGAAAAAAAGTTCATACAGATTCAACAGCGGACGCATTAATAAAGCAAGAATTCCAGCAACGTGATAATGAAATATCAATTCACAAATTGCAAGCAGAATTATTGCAGAATAAAGCGGATTGCGTGCTTGAATATATCAATATTGTAAAAATCCACATTAAAAAAGATTTTAGCATGTAATTTACAAACATGATAACGTATACAAAAAACAAAATCATTGCAGATAATAATTGAAAATCAAAATCAGTGGAAATCGACACGGTATTATGAGCCGTAAAATGAAAAAGTCGATTCCTTGCAAGGTTATGAATTGCAATGATCCTTGCAGAAAAATTAGAAATATCATCAAAGCAAGCATTCACTGTTGCATGCACAATGAAAGATGATTTCGAAACCTTTTACAACTTAAACAAATAAAATGAAAAACAAAACAATAATTATTTATGCATTAATCGTTCTATTTATTCTTGTTATGTGATGAATTTTTGTCACATACGCAAGCAATAAACAAGAGCCAATACAACAAATTTTAAATCAGATTGAAAAGAATGAATCTGAATTACAACAGCTTGAAATCAAACAAGCTGAATTAAACCAAGCCAATGAGCAAGCCAAAGAAGAATTATTAAATAAATACGGATTACAACTTTCAGAAGAAAAAGAAGAAAAAAAAACAGATTTGTCATCAATGCTTTATGATGATAATTGAAACTGTATTTGATGAATAGGTTGCGAACCTAACGAATGGACACCATGAAAATTAACAGAAAGTGGTGATCATCAAGAAATGCCAGAAATTAAAGCAACAGATGAACATGAAAGATTCAAGGAACTTGCAACAGCATATTGACTTGACGCAAGCACAATATGGAGTGTTGAAAACCATTATTGAATTAAAGAATGAGTTATTCTTTGCATAACAGTTGCAGAAACAAGCGGTTGAAATCGTGGTTATGGTGAAAAAAACATATGAAGTGTTTGAAGTAATGATCGTGGTGACCGCCCAACGTATGCTTTAATGGAAGCTTGACTTGAAGCAATAGGTAAAACATTAAACAACCAATATTTATGAAGTAAAAAAACTCTTTGATGTTTAAGTAATGCTGGATCATGTAATGAATCCAACGATAATTGAAAAAGATACGCAACAAGTGAATCAAGCCGAGAAAAAAACATGGTTGCATGTTTATCAACAATTTATGGATCAGTGAACGCCAGCACGTTCGGAATTAGAAGATAATTTTTATTTCTTATTAATTACGCCAATGGAAAACCAGCAAAATCAAGGG
>JAZRNH010000001.1:0-15484 GCA_045648025.1 Clostridia bacterium | reverse complement strand
AAAGGTTAAACATTGACTGTTTGTTTATAAACAATATGCCAAATGGCACAAACATAAACCAAAACTGCGGTTCAAATCATTTAGAAAACTTAATAGAATCGGTTGTTAAAAACAAAGCAGATTTAGGCTTTGCGGTTGATGGCGACGGCGACAGACTTATTGCTGTTGACGAAAATGGAACCGTTGTCGACGGTGACAAAATTCTATTAATTTTTGCAAAGTGGTTAAAGAAAAACAACCAGCTTAAAGGCAATACCGTTGTTGGCACTTCGCAAACAAATATGGCTATTGAAAATGAGCTTAAACAAATGGGTATAAATTTTGAACGGACAGATGTTGGTGATAGGTTTGTTTTTGAAAAAATGAAAGAAAAAGGTTTTGTTTTGGGCGGTGAGCAGTCTGGACACATTATCAACTTGACCAAATTTCAAACAGGTGATGGTGTTTTAAATTCGATTTTGCTTATGCAAGTTTTAACTGCAACCAATCAAAAACTTTCGGCTGCGACAAATATTAAAACATACTCACAAAAACAAAAAAATATTGCGGTGAAAAACAAAGATAAAATCATATTAAATCAAGAATTAAATTCACAAATAATTGCCGCAAAAAATGAATTAAAAGAAAATGGTAGGCTTGTTGTTAGACCTTCAGGAACCGAACCAGTCATTAGAATTATGGCAGAATCAAAAGAAGAATCTGAAGCAGAATTTGTTGCAGAAAAAATTGAAAAAATGATAAGAGATATTGATTCAAAATTTGGTTTATGTGTGGAATAATTGGTTATATTGGAAGAGAAAAACAAACAAAAGACATTATTAAACTGCTTAAAAAACTTGAATATCGCGGCTATGATTCGGCTGGTTATGCAGGTTTTCAAAATGGTAAATTTTTATCACAAAAATCGGTCGGAAACATTGATAAACTTTTAAACAAAGTGTCAGATAATGAAGTAGTTAATTTGATGATATCACACACCAGGTGGGCAACAAATGGGGCTTCAAATGAAATTAATGCACACCCACACATTTCAAGCAAAAACAAGTGGGCTGTGGTGCATAATGGAATCATTGAAAATTGTGAAGAATTAAAATCGAAATTCAATTTAAAAACCAAAGGTGAAACTGACACCGAAGTTTTTTGTGAACTTCTTGACAAGTTAAATATAAAAAATATTGATGAATTTATTGCTGCGGCGAACATTTTGGAAGGCAGTTTTGCAATTGCAGCAATTTGTGAAGACAGGCCAAACACAATGTTTTTGGCAAAAGAAAAAAGTCCGCTTTATGTTGCAGAAGATGGCGGTGATTTCATTGTTGCTTCTGACCCTATTTGTTTTGATGGTTTCAGCAGAAATTGTTATTCTTTAAATGATGGTGAGTTTGCAGAAATTTGCGAAGGCAAAATTGTTTTTTATAACAAGCAAAAAATGGTGGTTTCAAAACAAGCGGTGCAAATGGGCGGCGAATATGAATCGGCAAACAAGCAAAATTATCCACACTTTATGCTTAAAGAAATTATGGAAGAAAAGACGGCTATATTAAACCAAATATCTGTTTATGAATCGGCAAAAGTTTTAGAACGGTTTGATGATAAATTTTTAAACCAATTTGATGACATAAAATTTATCGGTTGCGGAACGGCTTACCATGCAGGACTTATGGCTGCAAAATTTGTTAATAAAATTTTAAACAAAAAAGCAACTGCAGAAATTGCAAGTGAATTTATTTATAATGAGCCAAATTTCATAAACTCAAAAACACTTTATTTTTTCATTAGTCAAAGCGGTGAAACCGCCGACACAATTGAAGCAATGAAATTGGTTAAAAAATCAACAGTGGTTTCGGTGGCTCTCACCAATGTTTTATATTCAACTGTCAGCAAACTTGCCGACTTTGTATTGCCAGTTGCGGCTGCGGTTGAAATTGCTGTGGCATCAACCAAAGCTTATGTGTGTATGCTTTCAGCAGTGTATTTATTTTGTAATTATTTTTTAGGCACAGAAAAGTTTGAAATCGCAAAAACAAAATTAAAAATCGTTGCACAAAAAATTTTGAATTTTGATAAAGAAAAAATTGACCAAATTGCAGCCAAGTTAAAAGACAAAAATATGGCTGTGTTTATTGGCAAAGATATGGACTATATTTCTGCCAAAGAAGCCGCACTGAAACTCAAAGAAGTTTCTTATATCAATGCAACGGCATATCCGTCTGGCGAACTTAAACATGGTTTTCTTGCTATGGTTGAAAGTGGCACACCGCTCTTTGTGTTTTTAAACCAAAATAAAATTTTATCAAAGACATTGAGTTCAAAAAATGAAGCCGAATCAAGGGGTGCAAAATCTATTATCTATTCCAACAAAATCATCGACGATGAAGTGATTTTTGTTGATGAAGAAGATGAGATTTTGTCACAAATTTTGGTGGCTGCTCAGGCACAATATTTGGCATATCAGGTGTCGATTTTAAAAAATATAAACCCCGACCAACCAAGAAACCTTGCCAAAAGTGTCACGGTTGAGTGAACTTTATTTTTGTTTGACAAACCAGATTTTTTGTGAAATGGGTTTAAATGGTTGGGTTCAATAAGTCCCAAAACTGCTTAAATGTAAAAAATTGCAAAATTCAAAGCAAAATATACAATTTTTCAAATTAGAGCTTCAAGGGTGGTTAATATGTATAAAAATAAACAAATATTCGATTTTGATACAATTTAGTTGGTTTTTATAGCTATTTTTTGATATAATTTTATTGTGAGATAAGGAGATACAAAAATGAGTTATGAATTAAAAGAAAACGAAATTGTGTTTGCAAAAATTCGTGAAACCGCTGTTATTCCAACAAAAAAACTTGAAGATGCTGGTTACGACCTTTATGCAAATTTTGAAGAGGATTATTTTGTTATTGAGCCACACAAAACCAGAGCTGTTCCAACAGGAATCGCTTGTGCATTTTCAAGCAAGTATTATGCACAGGTTGAAGAAAGAGGCTCAACTGGAAAACTTGGAATTAAAAAATCATCTGGTGTTATGGACTCAGGCTATCGCGGCGAATATTTGATTATGACATACAACACAAATGATTTGCCATTTGTTATTTCAAAAGATCCAGAAAATATGCCAGAAGAATTTTCTGTTGATGGCAAAACATATAAAACCAGTGAAGTGATTGTTTATCCATACAAAAAAGCAATCTGTCAAATTGTGCTTCACGAAGTTCCGGTTTTAGATGAAACAGAACTTTCTTATGAAGAACTTTGTTCAATTGCATCAGAAAGAGGCAGTGGCAGATTTGGCAGCAGTGGAAAATAACCATTTGTGAAATAAAATTAAATTATAAAATCATAATAAAAGAGTGGGCAAATTTGTTTGACACTCTTTTTTTTCTTTTATATACTATAAACTGTAATACTAGCAAAATATGATTGCGGAAAAATACTTATAAATTAAGGTGAAATTATGGCTAAAATATTTATTGAAAAAAAGGAAATTAAATACAAAGTTCAAGAAACAGTTGAAGAAAGTTCATTTGACATTGTTGACGGAAAGTATGTTGAAAACACAAAGCTCAACAGAAAATATGTTTCAGATATGTATTCATATCTTGACTTTAATGTTTTGTTTTCAATGGAAAACTTGTTTGATGAATATTACACAAAAATCATTTTGTTTAATGATGAGAAAAAACTTGGTTACAATCTTTTGAGTTTGTCAAGCAACCTTGATATTTCAGTTAAAAGAGTTTCTCCAAGAAACTTTTTGATTCTTGGCATCAACAAAGATCAAGAAACACAAGGACAAGCAAGTTTCTGTTCACTTCAAGCAGATGGTTCTGTTAACGAAGTTACAATCAACTTTAACTATATCAACCAATACAAAGTTATTGAACAAAAATATTTCCTCTTAAACTATATTGAAGTTTTGCAAGGTTTAAACGAAGGCGAACCAAAAAAATATATCAACACTATTGCAATTTTCAGAGATGACGGCTCAATTTTAAAGGTGCTTTATGATGAAAAGTTGCCAACAAAAAGAGACCTTATTTGTGAAATTGACAACGGCACATTATTGATATTTTATAAAGACGATAATTCAGTTGTTAAAAAGATGCAAATATCAGATATATTAATCACAAAAAATGACGAATAAAAAAATATAAAAAAAATAATTATTTTTTAATTTTTAATTATTTTTATTTGATTTATTTGTTAGTATATATTAAAATGGTAATTGTAAAATGCTAACAATAATAGCAATTTAAGGAAGAATTTAGAAAAGGAAGTAAAAGTATGTCAGAATTCGATCAAATCAATGAACAATTGGCAGGGGTTCAAGAAGTGGAAGAAGCTCCTGTTCAAGCAGCACCACAAGGTGAGTTCACAAGAATCATCGGTCTTGATGTTGCAAACTCAACACTCAAAATTTGGACTGATGAATTAAACTTAAAATATGTTAATACAATCAGACAAATCAACGATGCAGGTTTAGTTTATTCATTTAAAACAGACTATCAAATGTATGTTTATGACAAAGCTGTATATGAAGTTGGTGTTGTTTCTGCTGCAGGAAGCGGTGGCCGTGGAATTTCAAGATATGGCTCTGAACAATACAAAATTGAAGCTTTAATTGGTATTGCATCTTGCCTTAAAGAACTTCCAAACCTTTCAAACCACGAAGTTTTGAGAGTTGTTACTGGTGTTCCATCTGCACTTGCTAAAAACCAAAAAGTTATTTCACAAATTAAGCAAATGCTTACAGGTGTTCACGAAGTTAAATCTGTAACTTGGGAAACTGTTAGACCAATTACATTTGAAATCCGTGAAGTTATTGTTGTTCCTCAACCACTTGGAACAATGTATGACTATGTTTATGATCCAGAAGCAGATGCTCTTAACGAAAAACTTCTTGACCAAAGAGCAATCGTTATCGATATCGGTTGGGGAACAACTGATATTGCTATTCTTGAAACCGCAAGAGTTCGTTCAACATTCAGCTTTGACATCGGAACTTCTGACTATATTTCAGATCTTCAAGAAGATGTTAACAGCAATGTTCCTGAAGCAAGTATCTTCTCACTTTCTCCACACGAACTTGATTTGAGTTTGCTTGAATCACCTGTTGTTGAAACTCCATTTGGTCAATATGACCTTTCAGCATACATTGAAAAACATTGCAAAAACCAAGCAAAGAGAGTTTATCAAGAAGTTATGGGCTTAGGTTTAGAATTTAACAAGTTCTATAAGATTATCTTAACCGGTGGTGGTTCTCTTCTTTATGAAAAGTATTTAAGAGAATTCTTCAACGATCCAAGACTTGTTATTCAAAACAATGCTGTTATGGCTAACAGTAGAGGATTCTGGTTACTCGGAAATTATTAATAATTAATACAAAGAGGACCCTATAAATGACGATTAATGAATTAGAACAAGGAATGAGAAACTTAATTGCAACTCAGCCAATGGTTACTGCGGGTGCTAATGGTGAAGTCGTTAACGGTGTTCTTTCAATCATTGATGCATACAGAAATATGAGCTTTAGAGTTCAATCTTATCCATGCCAAGATGTGTTGAAATTCACAATGTCAAACGAAATCGCTAAAATGGAAGGCAGCCTTTGCAGTTTGGTTTGTCAAGTTATGCAAGAAAGAGGCATCAATTTAATGCTTTATATTGCACCAACTCAAAACCGCTTTGGTCCAATGGTAAACCAATACGGAATGATAAACCATCAAGTTGATCCAAATTTAATGATGGGTCAAATGATGTATCAACAACCACAAGCTCCAGTTGCATCAAGTCCAGTTATGATGCAACAAATGCCAAACACAATGGCTATGGGCGGTGGAATGTATAATCAAATGCAACCACAAATGCAATCAATTGCTCCTAACTATGGCAGAGGCGGTGCAAGAAGACAAGCACCAACTTTTCCAGGTTATGACTATGGCAACAAACCTCAAAGGTTAGAGCCAACTCAAGCAACTGAGCAATCTGTGAGAAACCGTCCGGTTTCACAAGCAAAAATCAAAGCAACTCCAAAAACAACTGCTGCAACTCAAATGGGTCAAGTTAATAAAACTCCAGTTGACATGCCAGAAGAAGTTTCAGAACCATCTGCACCAAGTCCAGCAGAAATGCTTATGGGTGGTGAAGTTGGTGGAAGCAAAACAAAAGCTCCAGGAAGAGATTATTTGCTTGAACTTTTAAAGAAATAAAAAAAATAAGATAGCTTCGGCTATCTTTTTTTTGTGTTCAAAATTAAATTTGATTTTCAAACAAAAATGTATAAAAACATTTTAATAAAAAATTTTTCTACATTTAAAATCAATTATCAATCAAAACTGCACCCCAAAACATAAGGTGTTTTTTTTGTCGAAAAATTTCTAAAAAATAATAACATAAATAAAAACAAATCAACTGAAAAATAATAGCGGTAAAGAGGTGTTTTATGAAAAACTCAAATTCGCTAATAGAGACAATTTCAAACAAATTTGTTGAAGAAAACAAAGTTGTTGAAACTAAATATAAAATCAAAGATGAAGATTTTTCAATTTTTTATATTGAAAGTTTGATAAACAAACAACTTTATTCAAGCGGAGTTTTAGCACCTATTGAAAAATTGGTTAGAAATCAAAATAGTGAAAGCAGCAAATCGCAAGAAACCAAAACCAAACCAAAACAAAAGCTTATTGATATCATTAAAGAAGAAATTATTTCAATTTCGTCAGTTGAAGAAAATAATGATGAAAAACAAATTGAACAGAAAATATTCTCTGGTTCTGTTTGTATTGTTTTTAAAGACAATTCTTTGATAATTCCGCTGTTTGGAGCAGAAAAAAGAGGCATTGAAGAGCCGCCAACCGCAAGGGTTGTTAAAGGCCCAAGAGAGGGTTTTGTTGAGGATATTGCAACAAACATAGGCTTGGTTCGAAAGCGAATGAGAACTAAAAACTTAAAAATTAAAGACTTTTTTATTGGCAGACAAAGCAAAACTCAAGTTTCAATTTTGTATATCGAAGGGGTTGCAAAACCATCGGTTATTAAAGAAGTTGAAAGAAGACTTTCACTCATTGATATTGATGCTATCGTTGACTCTTATTATATTGAATCATTTTTAGAAAAAGACAAACTTAAATTTTTCAGAAGAGTCGGAAACACTGAAAAACCAGACATTTTTTGTTCAAAAATTTTAGAAGGCAGAGTGGGGCTTATTGTTGATGGTTCGCCGGTTGCACTTTCGGTTCCGTTTGTGCTTTTAGAAGATTTGCAAAGCCCAGAAGATTATTACACAATTCCCGCACAAGCCACTTTTGTTAGGTTTATGCGGTTTGGCGGGTTGATTTTGGCAATACTTATTCCTGGTGTTTATGTTGCTCTTCAAAGCTTCAATTATAGAATATTGCCAATCAACTTTTTGATAACACTACTCTCTAGCATTGAGGGGCTTTCTGTTCCGCCATTAATTGAGCTTTTGCTGGTTTTGCTTTTGTTTGAAGTCATCACAGAAGCTAGTCTTCAAATGCCAAACTCACTTGGAATGGCACTTTCAATAATCGGAGCTTTGGCTCTTGGAAACACTGCCGTTGATGCAGGAATCATCTCACCGCCGTCGGTTGTTTTGGTTGCAATTTCATCGGTGGCATTATACATCATTCCTGACCAAATTGCAGAAACCAGACTGCTTCGTATTTTGTTTACTTTAATCGGTGGAATTATTGGGCTTTATGGAATAATCACCGGTCTTATAATTTTGACCACTTATCTCACTTCAATAACCAGCTTTGGTGTGCCATATCTTGCACCATTTGCCCCACATATAAAAGGCGACCAAAAAGATGCTTTTGTTAAAAAAGCAGTGCAAGAAATGAACAAAAGACCAATATTATTTTCTGGCAAAAACACAACCAGACAGGGTTTTAATGATGAAAAAAGCGATGAAATTATGGCTGCTGCCGACAAAAAACTTGAAGATGAAAATAGCCAAAAAATAGAAAATTCACAAACAGTTTATTCTGAAAACAAAAAACAAGAAAACTCAACAAAACAAAATCAAAAAAAGGAGAACCACAGTGACATCTAGACAATTTTATATAATGTTTTTCATAATAGTTTTGTCACTCAAGGTTCAAAAACTTCCAAGCTTGGTTTCGGCTGGTCTTGGCAAAGATACTTATTTGCTGCCGCTGTTTTTTTTAATTATTAATCTGCTTTTAATTGTTGTGGCATTTTTTATATTAAATCACTTAAAAAAGAAAAATTTGATAACCACAAACATATCATTTTTTGGAAAAATTTTTGAAAAAATAATCGAAGCAGGTTTGGCAGTTTATTTTCTTTCACAGTCACTTTTGCTTTATGAATCAATACAAAACTTGTTTGCACATATTTTGTTTTATGAACTTCCTTGGACACTTTTCTCTTTGATGCTCACAGCGGCCGTGTTTTATTTGGCGGTTACTGGTATCAAAAATATATCGTTAAACTTTGAACTTTATGGCGGACTCATTATTGTTTCTTATTTAATAATTTCAATTTTTGGTGGGGTCAACACAGACTTTTCAAGCATACTTCCACTAGAAGAAACCAATTTAAAATCAGTGTTTGATTTGATGATAAAATATAATCTTTGGTTTGGTGATTTTTTCTTGGTGATTTTTATGGGCAAGTCTGCCAAAAATATAAAGCTCAAATGGACGACTTTGGTTTATGTGATTGCAATGATTTTTGTGAGTCTTTTATATATTGAGTTTTTTGGAATATACAAAGACTATTCACCACTAAAACCAAGTTTGATTAGTGTGCTTAGTGAACAGTCTATGCTTGGTGTAAATATTGGAAGAATTGACTGGTTCTTCATTTTGTTTACTGAAATAGGAACAATTTTGTCGTCGGCTGCTTGTTTATATTTTTCAAAGCAGAGCATAAAACAAATTTTTCCAAAACTGAAAAATTATCAAATATTGCTTGGGTTAGTTGCGGTGCTATACTTTGTTGATGTGTTTTATTTGGTTGACACTTTCAAAAAAGAAGAATTGTTTTTGGGCAAATTAACAATCGTGTCATTGATTATTAAAATGGTTTCGCTGGTTATTATGCTTCTTATTTGTTTTCACGAAAATATAAAACAACCGCAGAAAAAAAATAATAAAAAAATCGCAAAAAAACCAAAAGAATACATCAAAAAAATAGCAAAAATTAAAAAAATGCACTCAAATTCGCAAATTTTGCAAAAAATTAAACCAAAAATGATTTGCAAAAAACCACAACAAAAAAGGCAGGTGGCGGTATGAGAAGAGTAAAAAAACATATTGGATTGATAATTGTTTTAATAATAATTGTTGCATTTCCAACCAGCCTTTCAAATCAAACCAAATTAAATATGAGAGTGGTAGTCACTGGCATTGCTGTTGACAAAACTGAAGACGAATTTGAAGTGACGGCACAAATTGTTAAAACCCCTTCTGGTTCAAAAGGGGCGGGAACTTCTGCATCGGTTGACTTTATTTCAGATAAAGGAAAAACCGTTGCAGCCGCGGTTTCGAAACTAGCTTTCAAAGCGGGAAAGTCTGCAGCATTTTCACACACTAACTATGTGATTTTGGGCAAAAGTATGCTTAATGAAAATTTAACAAAAGATTTGGATTATTTTATTCGGGATAAAATAATAAAAAATTCAGCACTTGTGTTGTTTGCCAAAGACAAAGCAAGTGATGAAATCAAAAACACAAAAAGCACAGACCTGTCTGTTGGTATAGGTTTGCAGCAAGTGTTTTTGTTTAAAGAATATGAAAGTGATGGCAAAATGGTGACGATGATGGACTTTTTGAATAGCAACCGAAGTCTTTCAAAAACCGCAACAGCTAGTGAGTTTTCATTAGAAACAAATGAAGAATCACAAAAACAGTCTTCTGGTTCAAGCGGAGGCTCAGAAAGTGAAAATTCACAAAATGGCAGCTCTGGTGGTGAAGATGATCAGTCGTCACAAAGCCAGGGCGGTTCTGGCTCTGGCGGAGGTTCAGAAAGTGGCGGAGGATCTGGCTCAAGTGGTGGCTCTGGAGGGGGTTCTGGTGGCTCAAGTGAAAGCAAATATTTCAAAGCACAATCACCAATTCTTTGTTTTGTGTCTGGCAAATTTGTTGGAAAGTTTGAAACAGAAGACGAAACTGCAGGTTTTATGCTTTCACAAAAAGAACCAAAGGCAATGGATATTTATTTTGAATCATCTAGTGACGGTGTGTTAAAAGGGGCAAAAATTGAAGTAAATATCAAAAATATGCGAACCGAACACAAAGTGAGATTTGAAAATAATATTCCTTGCATTGATGTAAAAATTAAAATTTACAATGCAGAAATTAACGAAATTTTAAGCGATGAAATTGTTGCAAGTTTAGATGACAAAGAATATGAAACCGCAAAAAAAGATCTTGCCGATGCCATTTCAAAAAAGATTGCCAAATGTTTTGAAAAATCAAAAGAATTTAAAGCGGATATTTTTTCAGCTTATGAAAAAGCTTATAAATATCATCATAAAACCACAAAAAATCACTATAACTCCAGAGAAGATTTTTTAGAAAAACTCAAGCTTTCAGTTTCAGTTGATGTTAACAAACTTGATTATTAATGAGTTTATATCAACAATTAATTTGATTTAACACACAAATTTATCTATAATTTTTTTATAAACCCAAAAGGAAAACAAATGAAAAAAGAAAAGATTAATTCAATAAATTTCATAAAGGCTGTTTCTGCCATAGGAATAATTGCGGCACACTTTTCAAACTATCTTTTAAACAAAGACTTTTCTTTGTTTTTGGTGTTTGCAAACGGTGGCTGGGGAAGTGTTTTTGCACAAATTTTCTTTATGGTTTCAGGTGCGGTTTTGTTTTATAATTATGAAGACAAATTAGACCTAAAAAAGTATTATAAAAAAAGATGCAAATCAATTTTTCCAATGTTTTACATAGCATACTTTTTTGTTGAAGTTTCAAGAATGATAAAGCACAAATCTTTGTTTTATCGTGGAAGTTTAGTGCCTTATATCTTTACAATTTTTGGAATGGACGGATATCTTGCAAACAGAACTACAACATATTACATTTTGGGTGAATGGTTTTTGGGAATGATTATTGTGCTATATATACTCTTTCCACTAATTTTGCACAGATTCAAAAAAGATGATTCAACCACAATGTTTGCAGCGACAATTCTTTATGTTTTGTGTTTAGAAAAACCAATAATAAATGCCGTTCCAATATGGTCAATAACTTCTTGTTTGGTGTCGTTTGTGTTTGGAATGTTTGTTATTAAAAATCGAAAAATTTTAATTAACAAATTCACAGCGGCGGTGTCACTTGTTGCTGTTTTAATTCTTATGTTTTTGCCGCTTGGCAGGTCGGCAGATGTTTGTTTAAGACTAATGTCTGCATATTTGTTTTTGCTTTTAATGTTCGCTGGTGAGTGGATTATGAAAAGCAAAGTTAATAACAAAATATTTAATTGTTTAAGCAAATATTCTTATGCAATATTTTTGCTTCAACATTTGATTATTGTTGAGATTTTGACAAGGGTTAACCCGTTTTCACCAATCAAAATTTTAGCAGTTTTAATAATTGATATATTGGTGACAGTTGTTCTTGCAATGTTGCTCACAAAGTTTACAGCTATTGTTGTGAAAAGCATCGAAAACTGTGTTAAAAAATTAAATAAAAAAACAAAAAAATAGACAACAAAAAAACAAAAGATTGACAAAAGAAATGCTTTAGTTTATTGTTTATGTTAACAAAGGAGAAATTATTATGTTTGAAAATATTGGTGGAAAAATCAAAACACTTGCAAAAGTTATTACTTTTTTGGGAATCGCTTTGAGTGTTGTTTATGGTTTTCTTTTAATTGCTGACGAAAACTATGTTGGCGGAATCACAACAATTGCTGTTGGTGTTCTTGTGTCATGGATTGGTTCATTTGTTTTATATTCTTGGGGAGAAGTTGTTGAAGATGTAAAAAGACAAAGAGAAGTTCAAGAAAGTATTTCTTCTATGTTGGCAGATCAAATCAATAACCAAGCAAACAAAGAAACCGAATCACAAAAAACAAAAACCATTGAAGAAAACACAAAAAGATATGAAAATCAAGTTTCAACTGTTAAAAGTTTAGATGCATTTATCAGAGAAACTGAAACTGATGAAAACAAATAAAAATTAGTCAAAAAAAAGACCACCAAATTTGGTGGTCTTTTAATTTTGTTTTAAATTCAAACTTAGATAGTTCTGTATGGAAGAAGAGCCATAACTCTAGCTCTCTTGATAGCAGAAGTAAGTTCTCTTTGGTGTTTAGCACAAACACCAGTTGTTCTTCTAGGAATGATTTTACCTTTTTCTGTCATATATTTTCTGAGTTTAGCTGTGTTTTTGTAATCAATAACTTCGCTCTTTTCAGCACAGAAAGCACAAACTTTTTTAGATTCTTTTCTGTATTTGTTAGGTGCTTTATCATCGTAAGAAGACTCTTTCTTAAATTTCTTATCCATGATTTATCTCCTTCAATTAAAATGGTAAATTGTCGTCGTCAATTGGCTCAAATTTTGTGATTGCATCAGACTTGCCAGTTGATTTAGAACCAGCAGCTGGAGCTTCAGCTTCTTCAGAAGCAGCCGCACCACGACTTGCTAAAAATTCAACTTCTTCAGCAACAACTTCTGTGGCATATTTTCTTGTGCCATCGTTGCCGTCATAAGCTCTGGTTTGAAGTGAACCAACAACACCTGCTTTGCTTCCTTTTTTAAGGTATTTATAGCAGTTGTCTGCTTGGGCTCTCCAAACAACAATGTTAATGAAATCTGCTTCTCTTTCACCGTCACCAGAAGTGAATCTTCTTTGAACTGCAAGGGTGAATCTGCAAAGTGAAATTCCATTGTTTGTGGTTACAAGTTCAGGATCTTTTGTTAAGTTTCCAACTAAAATAACTTTATTCATAAATTTCTCTCCTATGTGTTACTTATTTTGCAACAATCATATGTCTAACAATGTTTTTGTTAATGTTGAGCTTTTGAGCAATAGCTGCAGGAGCAGCATCGTCTGCTTCAAAGTTGATTAAGCAATAATAACCTTCTGATTTGTAGTTGATTGGGTATGCATATTTTTTAACACCCCATTTGTCAGCTTCTTCACATTTGCCGCCAACTGATTCGATTAAAGAAGATACAGCAGCAACTGTTTTTTCTTTTTCTTCATCAGAAATACCAGCTTCAACAATGAATAAAATTTCATATTTGTTCATGTTATTTGCCTCCTTTTGGACTCATTCGGCTTTGAAAAATTTGCATAAGAAAAATGCTTTCAAAGCAAGGAATTGTAAACAGAGTATAACACGGGGTTAAAAAAAATGCAAGTCCTTTTTAATAACTTTATTTTTATAACCAAATATTAGCCTAGATACAATAAATAAAACTTGTAATATTATCAAAAAATTATAATAATATTTATATATAGCGGTTTGACATTTGGTGGGTTAAAATTTATAATAATATTTATAGTAAAAGTATTATGAGGTAACTATGGCAAAAAAGAAGACTCAAAACGAAATCAAAAGTTTAGAATCAAGTGAAGCTGAATCAGCTTCTGTTTTGTCTGAAGAAATTTCTGAATCAGTTGAAATGGATGTTGTTGTTGAAAATGACAATTTATCTCAAAAAAAGCAGTCAAAAGAAAAAGATAAAACATCTGACAAAAAAGCAGTCAAAGCTGCAAGTCGTGCTGAAAAAGAAAAACTTAAAGCAAAAAAAGCAAAAGAAAAAGCTGAAAATGATGATGGAGAACCAAAACTTTCAGATGTTTTCAAAATGCTCACAAAAAACAAAAAGAAAAAGAATCAAGAACCAGTTGTTGTTAAAAGGGTTAAAAGAGTTAAAACTGATTATCAAACAGGTTTAACCGAAGATCAAGTTCAAGAAAGAATTGCAAAGGGTCAAACAAACCTTAGTCCAAACACAAACAGCAAAACAATCGGAAGCATCATTTGTGAAAATGTGTTTACATTCTTTAACATTTTGTGTTTTATTGTGTTTATTGCACTTGTTGTCGTTAACATTGTTTACAAACAAAGTTGGAGCAATATTTTGTTTATGCTCATCATCTTGGTTAACATTGTTATCGGAATCATTCAAGAAATTAGGGCAAAGAAAACCATTGAAAAACTTTCGCTTTTAACTGCACCAACGGTCAAAGTTGTCAGGGATAAAGCTGAAGAAAGTATTGCAATGGAAGATGTTGTTATTGATGACATTGTTGTTCTTTCAACAGGAAAGCAAATCGTTGCAGACTGTATTATTGTTGAAGGAAACATTGAAGTTAATGAAAGTGTGTTAACCGGTGAAAGCCTTCCAATCAAAAAGAAAGTTGGTGACACACTTTTAGCCGGAAGTTTTGTTGTTGCTGGTCACTGCCATGCAAGAGTTGACAAGGTTGGTGAAAACAACTACATTCAACAACTTTCTGCTTCTGCAAAAAAATATAAAAAGCCAAAATCAGAATTATTTAATTCTTTAAAACTTATCATCAAAGTTATTGGTCTTTTAATTGTTCCAATCACAATTTTGATGTTCTTCAACAGTTACACACAACCTGGTGAAAATCCAATGCTTAATGCAATCACAACCACAGCGGGTTCAACAATTGGTATGATTCCTGCGGGAATGTTTCTCTTATGTTCGGTTTCACTCACTGTATCTGTTATTAAACTTGCAAACAAAAAAGCACTTGTTCAAGACCTTTATTGTGTTGAAATGTTAGCCCGTGTTAATGTTTTATGTTTAGACAAAACCGGAACAATCACTGACGGCACTATGAAAGTGTTTAACTGTGTTCAACTCACAAACACAGAACATACAGTAAAGAGAATTATGGGTTCAATGCTTTCTGCTCTTGGTGACAACAACCAAACCAGCCAAGCTCTTATCAACTATTTTGGTTACAACAAAGAACTCACTCCAATTATTACAATTCCATTTAGCTCATCAAGAAAGCTTTCAGCTGTTAGCTTTGACGGTGCAGGAACATACATTATGGGTGCTCCAGAATTTGTTCTTCCAGACCTTAAAGATGACAAACTTTCTAATATGATTGAGCAATATGCAAAAGATGGTTATAGAACACTCATCTTGGCATACTCTAAAAAATCAATTTCAAAAGACACTCTTCCAGAAGAAAGAGAAGCAGTTGCACTTATTGTTCTTGAAGATCATATTAGAGAAAATGCTCAAAAAACAATTGCTTGGTTTAAGAGCAATGGTGTTAAAGTTAAAATCATTTCTGGTGACAACCCACTCACTGTTTCAGAAATTGCAAAGAGAGTTGGTGTTGAAGGCACAGATTCATTTATCAGCTTAGACGGTCTTAATGAAAAACAAGTTATTGCTGCTGCAAACAAATATACAGTTTTTGGCAGAGTAACCCCTGAGCAAAAAGCACTTCTTATCAAAACCATTAGAGCA